>DATEIG010000378.1:0-6424 GCA_035279185.1 Mycobacterium sp. | reverse complement strand
GGGCGCTCGGAATCATGCGGTTGACGGCGCTTTCGGTGCCGGTGCACTACTTCGCACAGCCGGTCGTCACGCTGATCGGCCTCGGTATCGCGATCGACTACGGCCTGTTCATCGTCAGCCGCTTCCGCGAGGAGATCGCCGAGGGCTACGACACCGAAACGGCGGTGCGCCGCACCGTGGTGACCGCCGGGCGGACGATCGCGTTCTCGTCGGTCCTGATCTCGGCGTCGGTCGGCGGCCTGCTGCTCTTCCCGCAGGGCTTCCTGAAGTCGCTGACCTACGCCATGATCGCGTCGGTCACCTTGGCCGCCCTGCTGTCGATCACGGTGTTGCCCGCCATTCTCGGGATGCTCGGCCCGAACGTGGACGCGCTCAACGTGCGCACGCTGCTGCGGATCCCGTTCCTGCGCGACAACGAGAAGACCAATCGGCTGATCAACTGGCTCGGCGGCAAGCTGCAGAAGACCAAGACCAGCGGCGAGGTGGAGAACGGGTTCTGGGGCAGGCTGGCCGACCGCGTCATGAAACGGCCCGTTCTGTTCGCGGCCCCGATCCTGCTCGGGTTGATTGTCCTGATCCTTCCGCTGGGCAACATCGCGCTGGGCGGCATCAGCGAGAAATATTTGCCGCCAACGAATTCGGTGCGCCAGGCGCAGGAGGAGTTCGACCGAACGTTCCCCGGCTTCCGCGTCGAGCCGATAACACTGGTGATCAAGAGCACCAACGGCAGACCGGTCACGGATGCCGAAGTCGCTCAGGTGCGCAGCGAGGCACGCGCGATCCCTGGTTTCACCGAACCGAACGGCGACCCGACGAAGATGTGGCCGGAGCGGCCGTATCTCGACGGCGCGTCGAAGGACAAGTCGGTTCGGGTGATCCAGAACGGCCTGGAGAACCGCCTGGACGCCAAGGCCAAGGTCGACGAGTTGAGGTCGATCTCCAAACCGCATGACCTCGAGTTGTTCGTCGGCGGTACACCGGCGCTCGAACAAGACAGTGTCCGAACGATTTCCGAGAAGTTGCCCGCGATGATCCTCATCGCGATCTCGACGACGACGATCCTGATGTTCCTGGCGTTCGGATCGTTGGTGCTGCCGATCAAGGCTGCGTTGATGAACGCGCTGACGCTGTGTTCGACCCTGGGCGTGCTGACGTGGATATTCGTCGACGGGCACTTCTCGTCGTGGTTGAACTTCACCCCGACCCCGCTGACCGCGCCGGTGATCGGGCTGATCATCGCGGTGATCTTCGGCTTGTCGACGGACTACGAGGTGTTCCTGGTCTCCCGCATGGTCGAAGCCCGCGCGCGCGGGATGACCACCGAAGAGGCCATCCGCCACGGCACCGCGACCACCGGCCGCCTGATCAGCGCTGCCGCACTGGTTCTGGTCGTGGTCGGCGGCGCGTTCGCCTTCTCCGATCTGGTGATGATGCAGTATCTGGCGATCGGGTTGATCACCGCGCTGCTGCTGGACGCGACGGTGGTTCGCATGTTCCTCGTGCCGTCGGTCATGAAGCTCTTGGGCAACGACTGTTGGTGGGCGCCGCGGTGGATGAAGCGGCTGCAGGAGCGGATCGGGCTCGGCGAGATCACCCTCGAAGACGAGCGCAAGGAGTCGGCTCCGGCACCCGAGCAGTTGGACGAGGCCATGGCCTTCGGGACCGTCATCGGCGCACCGACATGGCGGAAACCGGTGCACGATCCGTCGCGACCGACCGCGGCGGGGCTGGCTACCGCAGGGGCGGGAACTGCCGTCGCGCTTGCTGATCCGCCGGAAGACGACCTCACCGCGCCGATACCTCCCACTGGCGGCGATGGCGATGGCGATGGCGACGAGCCCTCGGAGACGGGAGAACCCATCGTCGACGAGGTCGACGATGGCGAGGATGTGGTCGACCAGGTCGAGGGGGAAGTCGACGTCGAGGATGTGGTCGACGAGACAGAAGCGGCCGCAGACGACGAGCCCGTGGATGAGGATGCCGTCGACGAGGAACCGTCGGACGACGAAGACACGGTCGCCGAAGGCGAGACCGTCACCGAGGACGAGTCGGACTCAGACAACGAGCCCGACGACAGCGAGCCCGGCGACGGCGCCGAGAAAAGCACCTAGCGCGCCGCGCCTCCCCCGATTCTGCGGGATTGGGGCGTCACTGCCCGATAGCGCGGTCGTCGACGGGGTTGACGCGCTTGACGATCAGCGGGTCCGCCGGCGTGAACGGGAATTGGGGCAGATCGTCGATGTGGGTGTTGAACGCCGCTGACAACACTTTCCGCGAGTACGCGCTCGCCGACGCACGGTAGCCGATATCGGCGGGGAACGGCTGGTCGAAGAAGATCAGGAAGTGCCATTCGTCGGAGCCGATGTTCTCGATGTGATGCGGGTAGGCGCGCGGGATGAAGTACATGTCACCGGTCGTCATGTTCCAGCTGTCAAGTGTCCCATCGGGATTCATGATGGTCATGCGCGCGTCACCGTGATGCACGTAGCCCATCTCGGCGGTGACCGGGTGCCAGTGCGGTTCGCGCATCCCGTCTTCGGCGACGCGAAGCGAGTACATCGAGATGTTCTTCAACGCGGGCCAGAACTGATCGCGAGCGAAGCGCGCGTTGCCATATGCATAATTCAGCCCTGCGGGCTGGCCTTCGATGTCGAACAGGTGCGGGTCGTCGAAGTGTGCAGCCGCGGGGATGTCGGGGTCTCCGACCCGGGCGGCCAGCTTGTGGTCGGCGGTATCGCGGTGCAGCTTGGCGAAATCCGATGCGGGCAGATCGTACGTGTTGCCGAGCACGGCGTCGGTGAACGCGCCGAATGTCGCACCGAGCCCGAAGTCCTCCGGCCGCTCGTTGCGGAACGCGATGACGAACTCCGCGACGTCGGTGCCGATGTTCTCGATGTGATGCAGTGCGCCGGAATCGATGTGGAACATCTGACCCGCCGTCACGATGAAGCTGGAGAACCGGCTGTGGTCGTCGAGAACGGAGACCAGCGCGGTGCCGGACACGCAGTACGTCAACTCGTTGGCGTTCGCGTGCCAGTGGGGGGTGCGCATCGCGCCGGGGTTCAGCAGCACCCGCTTGATCGACAGCCTCTTGAGGATGGGCAGGTTGTCGGCGGTGATCCGGCGCATCGAGCCGAAGTCGTTCTCCTCGACGATCTCGCCGTCGAGCAGGGAGGCGGTGTGGTCACTACGGGTGAGTGAGTCAGTCATGGGGCGTACTCCTGTCGCTCGAGGGTGCGGTCTGCTGATGTGCAGTCTCAACCCTCGCCGCGGCCGGCGCACGCGTCTTCATCGTTGGGTGGGACCTCGGCCTACCTGGCAACCCCCATGCCTGCGACCCGGGCGCCACCGGCGTGGTCCGACCTGAGATTTCTCTCAGGTTTGCGCACACTTGCCGAAACCTGCTTGGCAAAAGCAATTCGCGTGCTTGACTGAGCCGGCTCATCTGTGAGAAAGGCGCCAAATGTTGTGTAAGGCAAGGCTTTCCTGTGTCGTCGTCCTCAGTGCAACCCTCCTCCTTGCCGGCTGCGGCAATTCCAACACGACCGAGGAGACGGCCAAGCAGACCACGTCGGCAGCCGCGACGTCGGGCGGATCCTCACCACAAAGCCCTGCGGGCAAGGTGTCGGCCAACACCGCATCCGAAAGTGAGATCGAGAGCGCACTGGGCGCCGCAGGGGTGAGCAACCCCGGTCGATGGGCCCATGAGGTCGAGGAGTATCGCCCCTATCCGATGGACGATCCCAACCTGCAGAAGCTGCGGGACAACCTGGCCAAGTACAACCCCGGCCAGGAGACGCTCGAGAAGATCATCTCGGCGCTCAAACCGTGATCGGACGCCGGAGGTCATGATCACGTTCGCCCGGCGCAGCCTGCTCGCGCTGACCGTTGTCGGGATCCTCGCGACCGCGTTCGAGCTGGCAACGGAGAGTCACTGGAACGATTTCCAACAGCTCATCCCCTGGTTCGTGCTGGCCGTGCTGGCGGTCGCGCTGGTGCTCACCGCGCTACGCCGACGAGGTGCACAGCTGCTCGCCCGCACGCTGATCCTCGTGGTGCTGGGAGCATCCATCTACGGGGTGTACGACCACATCAGCGCCAACTACGACGCGGGTCCCCTCGACTACCGCTACGCCGACACCTGGGACTCACTGTCGTCCAGCCAACGGTTCTGGTACGCCGCGACCAAGCAGGTCGGGCCGTCGCCACCCCTTGCCCCAGGCGTGCTCGCGCAGACAGCGTTGCTGCTGCTCATCGCCGGATTCCTGCGCAAGCCCCAGGCAGCCTCGGAGGTCGACACGCGTCTTACGCAGCCTGCGTGAGACGAAGTCGTTCTCTCGGTCTGTCGGGGGCTGCGGGTTGGCCCACCTATCGCTCCTGAAGTAGCCGGCGCTACCTGGATTCCTCATCCCGGGGCCTTGCACGTACCTGGATTCGGCGAGGCGCGTACGTGAGTTTGCTGCCACCGGACCGGTTGCCCCCCAACGTGGGCTTTGATCGCGCTAGCGAGCATGTTCGGAGGAAGAAAGCGGGTTCACCATGGCCGATCGAACGGCGGCTCGGCACGTCACGTCACGACGGGTCGTAGTCGTGGCGGCAGCCACGACGTCTGTGTTCTTGGGAGTGGCCTCGCCGGTCGCCCATGCTGACGACGGGACCGCGGGCGGTGCCGTTCGCGACACCGTCAAAAAGATTCTGTCCGCTGGCCAGGCAGTTGCCCCCGGCCGGGCGATCAACCGCGGCACGCAGGGTACCGGCAATACGACCTCTGGCACCAATTCCGTCGGCGACAACAGTTTTGGCGCGAACTTCTTCCGTATCGGGAACGGAAACAGCTACTCCGCGACCCAATCGACCGGGGTGGGAAGTTTCGCGACCAACCGAACGGTCATCGGTGACAACAACCGTTACGGAGGCACCCAGGCGATCGGCGACCGCAGCATCGGCATCAGCCGGACTGTCCTCGGCGACAACAACGACTCGGTCGGCATCGCACAGGCCTCCGACAGTGACAACGTCATCACCAATCTTGTTGGTGGAGGCGATGACAACGCCAGCTCGGGTCAGGCCACAATCGGCCGCCGCACCCTCGGCGGTCCTGCGGAGCGGAATGTCAATACCAACATCGTGTCCATCGGTGACGACAATCGAGGATCCGCCAACAGCAACATCAGGGGCTCGGGGAACATCGCGACCAACGTCGTGTCGGTCGGCGACGGCAATCGGAGTTCGGGTAGCACGGTCGTGCTCGGCGACGACAGCCGCGCGTCGAACCTGGCGGTCATGGGCGACGAGAACGCGGGTTCGGGACGTGCCTGGGCCATCGGGCAGGGCAACGTCGCCACCAATGTGGCCATGCTGGGTGATCGAAACGTCTCCTCGGGCGTGACGTCGGTGGGTGGTAGCACGACCGAGAGCAAGAATCTCGTCGGGCGATCGCTCGTGATCATGGGTGACGACAATCAGAACACCGGCAACAACGTCGTCGGCGTGAGCGGCGCGGGCTCGGAGAACAGCCGCGGATTCAACGCGGTCATCGCGGGTGACGGCAATCAGAATTCGGGCAACAACGTCGTCGGCGACGACGGGCAGTTCGGCATGAACGTGGCGCTGATCGGGAACGGGGTCACATCGTCGGGCAACAACACGGTGGATGCCACCTCGGCGGGACGCGCGGGCATCAACCTCGTGCTGATCGGCGACGGCGCCTCGAACTCCGGCAACAACACCGGCGGTGGGATCAACATCGCAATCGTGCCGGCAGGTGCGAGCGGAGTCGGGAACTGTTCGAAATCACTGTGCGTCAACATCCTCGGCGCGCAGCTGCTCGGCGGCCCCTGAGCCGCCACGAAATCAGAAGTCCCAGTCCTCGTCCTCGGTGACGACGGCCTTGCCGATGACGTAGCTCGAACCCGACCCCGAGAAGAAGTCGTGGTTCTCGTCGGCGTTCGGTGACAGCGCCGACAGGATCGCCGGGTTCACGTCGGTCTCGTCGCGCGGGAACAGCGCCTCGTAGCCGAGGTTCATCAGCGCCTTGTTCGCGTTGTAGCGCAGGAACTTCTTGACGTCCTCGGTCAGCCCGACCTCGTCGTAGAGATCCTGGGTGTACTCCACCTCGTTGTCGTACAGCTCGAACAGCAGCTCATAGGTGTAGTCCTTGAGCTCGGCCTGCCTGGCGGCGTCCTCCAGAGCCAGCCCGCGCTGGTACTTGTAGCCGATGTAGTAGCCGTGCACGGCCTCGTCGCGGATGATGAGGCGGATGAGGTCGGCCGTGTTGGTGAGCTTCGCCCGGCTCGACCAATACATCGGCAAGTAGAACCCGGAGTAGAACAGGAAGCTCTCCAGCAGCGTAGAGGCCACCTTGCGCTTGAGCGGCTCGTCGCCGCGGTAGTACTCCATCACGATCTCGGCCTTGCGCTGCAGG
>DATEIG010000377.1:0-4904 GCA_035279185.1 Mycobacterium sp. | reverse complement strand
GATGGTCGCCAGCAGCGTCCACTGCGTCGGCCAGACGAACCTGCATCGCCATCCCAACGCACTCGAAATCGTCTATGTGCTGCGCGGCGATCTGCGCATCAAGGTCAGCTGCGAACAGTTCGACCTGCAAGCGGGCGACTACGCGGTCATCAACCGCGGCGATCCGCACGTGCTGACGGGGTCCGACGACAACGTGACGGCCGTCGCGCATGTGGATCTCGCCGCGTGCCGGGACATCGATCCGTTCTGCGAGCACATCATCTTTGCGTGCGAATCGTTCGACCTCGCCCGCTACCGGCGGCAGGAGGCCGTACTACGCGGCTTGATCCTCGATCTCGTCGACAGCCCGCCCGCCACCGCCGACCGCCGGTGTCGCGAACTGATGCGACTGTTGTGCGCCGGATACTCGCTCGAGAACTACTACAACCGCGGCGTCACCCTCAGCAGCGCTCAGCGCGAGAAATACCTCGCCATGACGCGCTTCCTGCGTGAGCATGCCGCCGAGCGCGACGTGCTCGGACTGCTCGCGAGCGCCCAGCACTACTCGAAGTCCTACGTGTCGCACTTCGTCAAAGAGGCGTCGGCGATCGCCTTCAGCGATCTGCTCGGCTACCTTCGTGTCGCGCTCGCCGAGAACCTGTTGCTGGCATCCGATGCCACCATGCTGGAGATCGCCGCCGACTGCGGCTTCTCCGACGTGAAGTACTTCACCCGCACGTTCGTCGACTGGTTCCACCAGTCGCCCGCCGACTACCGCAAGCGGTATCAGCCAGAAACACTGCGAGACAACGCCATAACGCCCGCGCCGACGAAGAGCGTGCAGGCCTTGACTGCCGAGCACCGCCAGCGGGTTGCCTCGCCGGGCGACGGTCCGCGCTTGAGCGTGACACCGCTGCTGCTCAAGAACCTCGGATCGCGCTTGGACCTGTTCGACGCGGTCAAGAGTCAGGGCCGCGACGGCGAAACCGTCGACTCGTCGCAGGCGGTCGGCGGTCGTGCACACCTCATCCCGATCCGAGTCACCAAGGCTGAGCTCGACAGTGGCTACACCCTGGACGGACTGGCGTCCTTCGATCAGATCCGTACGACGCCGTGTCTGGTGCTCGACTACACCACCACCGCGGCGGCACTAGACCTCGTCGGCGATGTCCTGGCGAGGCTGAAGTTGACAGATCCCGTCATCTGGCTGGTGTACAACACATTTCACGACCGTCAAGGCGTCGACGACGTGGTCGCCAAGGCGAAGGCGGAGCACGGTATCGACATCCAACCGGTGATGATGCCGTGAGCATCCGTTACGGGTAACTCAACAGCATCATCACGCGGCCGTCCGCAGAGCGGTCGGGGAACGCCGCCTCATCGAACCCGTAGTACTGCTCCTGGTCCTCAGTGATCGCGTCGATCACCTTGCCCTGCGCCTTGAGTTCACCGTTCGTCGCGTCCTTCATCATGCCGACGAAGTCGGGCACCGAGAGCGATTCGGCCAGCAGCAACGCTTCGCCGCCGGAGGGAAGCCCGACCAAAACGCCTGCGCCCGAATAGTTGTTACCACCCCGTCCCGTCCCGCGTGGCGCCCAGTACACGGCGTCGGTGAGCATGGGTCCTTCGATCCGTCGGTATTCGCCGGCGTCGGAGCTGTCGTCGACGGTGACGAGCGGGAGGGCGGCGATCGTCCGGTGTTGCTGCCAGAACATCCAGCCCAATGGAATACAGACGATCGCGTACACCATCACCATCAACATCAGCACGGGTTTCCAGGCGATCTCCCAGCCCAACCGGCGCTGTGACATGCCCTTCGAGTCGGCCTGCACGTCGAGCCGGCGGCGGCCGAAACGGAAGACGTACCAAGCCAATAGGCGCGCGAGCGCCATCAGCGCGAGGATGATCAGACCGACGATGCCTGCGACACGCCAGTAAAACGTGCTGTCGCCGTGATTGGCAGTCATCAGCACCATCGTCAACGGAATCGGCGCGGTCAGCAGGAGCAGAAGCGAGTACGACGGGTGACTCGTCAGATAGTCGTAGCTGGTCGTCCACTGTCTGTTGCCGCCGAATATCGTCACCGATCCGACGTCGGCGCTCACCATCGGCGTCCACGAGCCGTGCACCACCCGCGGGCGGACCAGGCTCTTGAGGAAGAAGAATCCGCACACCAGCGACAGCACGAGCGCGCCCCAGAACACACCGGGCATGGACTCTCCGGTGCCGGGCACACCGAACGCTCCGCGAATGTCGATCGCCTTGGCGATGAAGAACATCAGCGGTACGGCGAAGAACAGTTCGACGAGCCAAATCTGGATCAGTTGCGGTATCCGGGACCCGATCCGGTCGAAGGCCAGCACGCCTCGCCAAATGAAGCGCAGCACACCCATGGCCCAGAAGATTAGTGTGTGCCGATGCCGGACGGGCAAACAATGACGCGCGTTAGTGGTCGTCGCTCAGCGCGCGAACCAGATCGGCGACCCACGCTCGGTCGGCGGGCACCCACGGCAGCGCGTCGAGCTCGCCTGCGCCCACCCACCGCAACGCGCGATGGTCGTTGGGCCGCAACGCACCACCGGTCTGAACAACCCGATACGCGCGCAGCGTCATCGCGTCATTGATCGCGACGTCCTCTCCTAGACGCTTGCCGACCGTGACCTCGACCCCGAGTTCCTCGCGTAGTTCGCGCGCCAATCCGGCCGCATCGCTCTCCCCCGGCGCCACCTTGCCGCCCGGCAGCTCCCACAGCCCCGCGAGCTCGGGCGGACGTTCACGCTGGGCCACCAGCAGAGCTCCGCCCGCAATGAGCGCACCCGCAACGACGATCGTCTGGTTCGGCATCGCGGATCACGGTACGTCGCGCAGGCGTCGACCGGATCCCGGTTTCGATTACTTCCGGGCTGCCATGCGTCGGCGCACCGCGAGTTCTGCGTGAGGGTCGTCCCAGGGGCCGTGTCCACAGCCCTGCCGCAGATCTCGACGCATTGAGGCAAGCCTTCGCACGGTCGCGCCCGCGGTATACCGTCGAACGATGGCTGTGTTATCGGACGACCAAGTAGACGCCGCGCTGCCCGACCTCAACGGATGGGAACGCAAGGACGGCGCGCTGCGCCGGTCGATCAAATTCCCCGCGTTCCTCGACGGCATCGACGCCGTGCGCCGCGTGGGCGAAAAAGCTGAGGAAAAAGACCATCATCCCGATATCGACATCCGCTGGCGGACAGTGACTTTCGCGCTCGTCACGCACTCCGAAGGCGGCATCACGGAGAAGGATGTGGAGATGGCGAAGGAAATCGACGGGATCGTCGGGCAGCAGCCCGAGTAGACGCGATCCACCCCAGCGTGATCATCGTCGCCACGATGTAGATCAGCCCTGCCCACGCGAGGTACCACGGCCTGCTGATGACCCAGATCGTCGGCTGGGCGAAGCTCAGCAGCCACGGCACGCCGACGATCGTCAGCGCCAACCAGCCCCAGCCGAGGATCTGCGCACCGCGCATCCGCCGCAGCGGGCCGTGCAGAAGCCAGATCATCAGCGGCAACACCCACACCCAGTGATGGGTCCACGAGATCGGCGACAGCAGCAACCCGAACAGTGAGACCACCACGATCCCGCCGAGTCGGTCGTCGTCGCCCAGCGCCCGCCATGCCAGAAACGCCACGACGGCCGTGACGACGATCGTCGCGACCACCGCGGGCCCGTAACCGGCGTCGTGGCCGAGGATGCGCGAGATGCCGCCCCGCCACGACTGGTTGAACGACGTGCCGATCGGTCCGACGCGGCTCGCGTCGCCGAGCAATTCGGTGAAGTAGTAACGGGTTTGGTCCCCGACCACCAACGCGGACACGCCGATCGTCGCGAAGAAGACCAGTGCCGAGAACGCGACGGTCCCCCAGCGTCGCTTGCCGACGAAGTACAGCCCGCTGACGGCAGGCGTCAGCTTCACCCCCGCCGCCAGACCCACCAGCAGCCCCGACAGCCACCACCTCGTGCTGTAGACGGCGTACAGGACGGCAAGCACCAACAGGACGTTGACCTGGCCGTAGTCGAATGTGCTGCGCAGCGGCTCGAGCCAGATGCCGACGGCGGTCCACGCCATCGCGACGCGCCGGCCCGTGGCGAATGCGTCGTCGGTGACAAGCAGCCGTTGGCTGACGCGCACGACGCCGTAGAGCGCGGCGATGATGCCGATCTGCCACGCGAAAGCCACCAGCCCGAACGGCAACAGGTGCAGTGGATAGAACACGACGGCCGCGAACGGCGGATAGGTGAACGGCAGCGGGAAGTCGGGCGTCTGATCGGCGTAGACGTAGTCGTACAGCGTGCCCGGTTCATCCAGGGCGCCTGCGCCGCCGACGTAGACGTGCAGGTCGACGAAGTTCGCGCCGTTGGGCACCAGGTAGGTCCATGCCAATCGCGCGGCGATGCTGACCAGGAGCAGCCACGGAGCCGCGGCCGCCCATCGCGTCGGCAGCCGGGGATCGGTCTTCGCTGTGGCGTCTATCCGACCGACTCTAGCGATCCGGTCACCGAAGAACCTCGCTCCAGTAACGGTTGCATAAATGCCACACGTGTCACTTGAGTAACACCAGTAACTCCGTAGCTTCAGGTCCAGGCCTCCGCCAACCAACGAATTGGAGAACCATGAAGCGCAACCGGAAGTTGTTCGTGTCGACCATGATCGCCGCCGCCGGCGCGGTCACGGCGCTGTCGCTGAGCGCGACGGCGTCCGCCGATCCGGTGCCCGCACCGGCTCCGCCGAACCCGGGTGCGCAGCTGCTCAGCCAGCTGGGCTCGGTCGGCGCCGCCGCGCCGCAGCTGATGCAGACGCTGGCGTCCTCGATGTCCGGCGCGTCGGCCCCCGCAGCGACACCCGCGACGCCGCCTCCCGGCGCCACCGCATCGCTGACGCTGCCGCAGA
>DATEIG010000376.1:0-3713 GCA_035279185.1 Mycobacterium sp. | reverse complement strand
CGCCTCCAAGGCGGGTCTGATCGGGATGGCCCGGTCGATCTCCCGGGAGCTGACCAAGGTCAACGTCACCGCCAACGTGGTGGCCCCCGGCTACATCGACACCGACATGACCCGCGCGCTCGACGAGCGGATCCAGGAGGGCGCGCTCGGGTTCGTCCCGGCCAAGCGCGTCGGCACCGCAGCCGAGGTCGCGGGCGTCGTCAGCTTCCTGGCTTCGGAAGACGCCAGCTACATCTCCGGCGCCGTGATCCCGGTCGACGGCGGCATGGGCATGGGCCACTGATTCTTCGACCACAGACAAGGACGTTCACAACATGGCAGGACTGCTCGAAGGCAAGCGAATTCTCGTCACGGGGATCATCACCGACTCGTCGATCGCTTTCCACATCGCCAAGGTCGCCCAGGAGGCGGGCGCCGAACTGGTGCTGACCGGCTTCGACCGGATGAAACTGATTCAGCGCATCGCCGACCGGCTGCCGGAGAAGGCGCCGCTGCTGGAACTCGACGTGCAGAACGAGGAGCATCTGTCGTCGCTGGCCGACCGGATCTCCGAGGTCATCGGCGAAGGCAACAAACTCGACGGGGTGGTGCACTCGATCGGCTTCATGCCGCAGACGGGTATGGGCGTCAACCCGTTCTTCGACGCGCCGTACGAGGACGTCGCCAAGGGCATCCACATCTCCGCCTATTCGTATGCGTCGCTGGCCAAGGCGACGCTGCCGGTGTTGAACTCCGGCGGGTCGATCGTCGGCATGGACTTCGACCCGACGAGGGCCATGCCCGCCTACAACTGGATGACCGTCGCCAAGAGCGCGCTCGAGTCGGTGAACCGGTTCGTCGCGCGTGAGGCCGGACCGTTCGGTGTCCGCTCGAATCTTGTTGCCGCAGGCCCTATTCGCACGCTGGCGATGAGCGCGATTGTCGGCGGCGCACTGGGCGAGGACGCGGGTGCTCAGATTCAGCTCCTCGAGGAGGGCTGGGACCAGCGGGCACCGGTCGGCTGGAACATGAAGGACCCGACGCCGGTCGCCAAGACGGTGTGCGCCCTGCTCTCGGACTGGTTGCCCGCCACCACGGGAACGATCGTCTACGCCGACGGCGGCGCCCACACCCAGCTGCTCTAGATGGACTTCGACGCCGTCCTTCTGCTGTCCTTCGGCGGTCCGGAGGCGCCCGAGCAGGTGATGCCGTTCCTGGAGAACGTCACCCGCGGACGAGGCATCCCCAGGGAGCGGCTGGCTTCGGTCGCGGAGCACTACCTGCACTTCGGCGGGGTCTCGCCGATCAACGGGATCAACCGGGCGCTGATCGAGCAGTTGGAGTCCGAACTGGCCGACAGGGGTGAGAGCATCCCCGTCTACTTCGGCAACCGCAATTGGGAGCCCTACGTCGAGGACGCCGTCACCGCCATGCGTGACAACGGAATCCGCCGCGCCGCGGTGTTCACCACGTCGGCGTGGGGCGGCTACTCGAGCTGCACCCAGTACAACGAGGACATCGCCAGAGGCAGGGCCGCGGCGGGCGAGGGCGCGCCGGAGTTGGTCAAGCTGCGGCAGTACTACGACCACCCCGCGTTCGTCGAGATGTTCGCCGAGTCGATCGGGGTCGCGGCCGAGACGCTGCCCTCCCCGCTACGCGAAGAGGCTCGCCTGGTGTTCACGGCGCACTCGATCCCTCGCACATCCGCATCCCGTTGCGGCACCGATCTTTACGCCAGGCAGGTCGCCTACGCGTCGAGGCTCGTCGCCGAGAAGGCCGGATACGCCGACTACGACCAGGTATGGCAGTCGCGCTCAGGGCCGCCCCAGGTGCCGTGGCTGGAACCCGATGTGGGAGAACATCTTTCAAACCTCGCCAACGCGGGGGTCAAGGCGGTCATCGTGTGCCCGATAGGGTTCGTCGCCGACCACATCGAGGTGGTCTGGGACCTCGACAGCGAGCTGCGCGAGCAGGCGCGGGAGCGCGGCATCGCCTTCGCCAGGGCGGCGACGCCCAACGCGGACCGCCGGTTTGCGCGACTGGCCGTGGATTTGATCGACGAGGTGCGCGACGGTCGGGAGCCGACCCGGTCAGCGAGTCCGCCGGGAGCGGAAACCCCTCCGCTGCAGGGCTATTCGGTCGACGGGGCGCTGTGCACGCCCCGGTGCGTCACCGGCTAACGCCAAGCCGAATGCAGGATCGCGCTCACCGCGGCCAACCGGGCCGAGCGCACCACCGCTGACAGCGGCCTCAGCGCCTCGTTGGCGATCTGGGCTTCCGACGAGCTCTGCAGTCCGATCGGCATCAACCCCGAACTGACGGTGACGATGGCGTCGATGTGGGCGGCGTTCTCCAGCACCCGCAGGGCGCGGGACTGCGCATGGTCGGGCGCGCGGTGCTGTCCCGACGACTCCATCACCTGCTCGACGAGCTTGCGCGGATCGGCGACGTCCATGCCGCCCGCTTCGGCGCGGATGGCGCCGAGCGCATCGGCCGCCGACCGCACCGCGGAGCGCAGCGCGAACTCGGCCTCACCGAGGTCGATGTGCTCGCCGAGCGGCGCGGCGGGCATGGAGTACACCGTCCAGCTGAGCCCCGCGGGCTCGGCGTCCTCGGAGTCGTCGGCGTCGTCGTACTCGAAGTCCGGCACGAGGCCGACCGCGGTCGTCGACGTCGGTCCGCCGTCGATGACGATGGCCTCACCCGCAGTCACCGCGTCGCGCTGGAACTGCGTACCCGCGGGCAGCCCGCGCACGTCGCCGGGGACGGGTAGCACGACGGAGAAGGCGGGGGCGCCAACGGGTATGCCCGCCGCCGTGCGCAGCGTCTGCAGCAGCGACATGGTCCCCGAGTGGTTCATGTCGGGCCAGGGGAGACCGGTGCTGCCGGCCGCGACGGCATCGTAGGCGGTAACGGAATGCCTTGGCGCCCATTGCGATAACGCATCGAGGACGTCGTCGGGCGCGGCGGCTCCAGCGAGCCAGGCGTTGGCCCACACCGCAAGCGAAACACTAGGGCACCACATGATGCTCGCAGTGTAGTTGTTCGCCGCTGTGGTGGCCGACCACGCGCTAGGCTCGGGGCATGCCCGTTTGGTTGATCTGGCTAATCGCCGCCCTAGGCTTGGCCGGGGCCGAAGCGCTGACCGGCGACCTCTTCCTGCTGATGCTCAGCGGAGGGGCACTGGCCGCGGTCGGATCCAACCTGATCTTCGACAACTACGTCATCGACGGAATCGTCTTCGCTGTCGTGTCGGTGCTGTTGCTGGTGCTCGTGCGGCCGGCGCTGAAGCGGCGTTTCACCGCGGGCACCGGCCTGCTTGACCGGCCGAAGGAGCTCGAGGGCAAGAGCGCGCTGGTGCTCGACCGGGTAGGGCGCCACGAAGGGCAGGTGAGGCTCGACGGGGAAGTCTGGACGGCGCGGCCCCTGAACGACAACGATGTCTACGAACCGGGCGACCATGTCACCGTCGTGCACATCGACGGCGCCACCGCGGTAGTTCAAAAAGTCGTCTAGAGAAGCCTGGACAACCAAGGAAGGAACACCCATGGAAGGTGCCGTCGCCGGCCTGATCCTCGTCGGAGTGCTGGTCCTGTTCGCGGCCATCATCGTCGCGAAGTCGGTCGCGTTGATCCCGCAGGCCGAGGCCGCGGTGATCGAACGCCTGGGCCGCTACAGCAAGACGGTGTCGGGGCAGCTGACGCTGCTGCTGCCGTTCATCGACAAGATCCGCG
>DATEIG010000375.1:0-4279 GCA_035279185.1 Mycobacterium sp. | reverse complement strand
CGCGGTGACGTCGGGTGCGGTGGCCTCGATCGAGACCTGCGCGGTCAACGTGTCCGGCCTGCCCTGCACCTCGCCGGTCCCGACGACGGTGACCTGGCGCGTGGCCGGATCGGCGGTCGGTATCACCGAGGGACCCGACTTGGACGACGCGTCGCACGCCGCAAGGCTCGCGACGACCAGCCCGGCCGCGGCGAGGGCAGTCAATCGGTTCGCACGTCTGGCTCTCGCAGCGATCGGCATGCCTGGCAGCCTAGAACACCCGTCGATCAGAGGAGGTCGAGGCGCTCGAGGTCGGCGACGTACTTCTCGATGAGCGGCTTCGTGATGTGTGGGATGTCGCCGTCGGCGCCGACCTTGGCCGCGCGGACCGCGGCGTGGAAGACCTCCGTCGGCGCGATCGCGCCCCGTATCGGCCTCTCCGGCTTGCGGTACGCGTCGAGCAGCGGAAGCACACTGGCGCGCCGCAGCGGATCCGGCAACCCCGACAGCGCCGTCTCGAACCGGTGCAGCCAGTCGTCGTAGTCCTCCACCCGGGTGATCGAGTGGCCGGCCGCGATCAACCAGTCGACGAACGTGTCCAGTGAGATGTCGTCGTCGTAGGGGTTCATCACGTCGTAGGACCGGAACCCGTCCGTCGGCCCCGCCGCCAGCGTGACGATCGCGTCGGCGACGAAATCGACAGGCAGCCCGTCGTAATGGGCCCGCTGCGGCTTTCCTTCGGCGTCGCGCTCGTAGAACGACCCCGGCGCGATGCCGGTGACCAGCAGGCTCTGCAGCAGCCGGGTGAAGGCGTCGGGCACGTTGAGCTGCCCGGCATACCGCGCGTGAGCGAGGATCATGTCTGAGCGGAACACCGCGACCGGCAGACCGCACAGTTCGTGGGCCTCGCGGAGCAGCACCTCACCCGCCCATTTGCTGTTGGCATAGCCGTTCGCATAGGAGCTGTCGACAGGACGTACCGGGCTCACGTCGCGGATGTCGCCGTCCTCGATGAAGTCGTTGGCCGCGACCGACATCGCGACGGCGACGGTCGACAGGTAGGTGACCGGCTTGATCTGCGCGGTGATCGCCAAGCGGATGACCTCGGCGGTGCCGACGACGTTCGGCCCGAACTCCTCGCTGTAGGGGAGCACGTGGTTGACCAGCGCCGCCGGGTGAATGATCTGATCCACGTTGTGGGCCAACCGATCCCACTGGCCCTTGGGCAGGCCCAGGTACGGCTCGCCGATGTCGCCGGCGATCACTTCGAGGTGGTCGGCGGCCAATCGATGGAATCGGTGAAGCAACGCGGGGTCTCCGCTGTCGAACGCCGCCTCGAGCCGGGCGCGGGCGGCGGCTTCGTCGCGGCCGCGGACGACGGTGATGACCGTACCTCCGTGCTGCGCAGCGCGTTCCAGTAGCTCAAGGGCCAGAAAACGGCCCAGCCACCCGTTGGCGCCTGTCAGCAGGACGGTCTTGGGCTCGCCGGTCACGTAGGCGATCGACGGCGCCGCCGCCAGTGTCTCCGTATCGATGAACTTGTCGAGCGTGAGGTCGGCGGCACGTACCGTGGTGGCCTGCGCACCATGTACCGTCGCAAAAGTCGTTCGCGCCGAGCCTGATTCGCGTTCTGTGTCGATGAACTCGCTGATCTGGCGCAGATCGCTGGTCGGTCCGACGATCACGCCGACCGGCACATCGACCCCGAAGAGGTCGCGCAGCAGGTTGGCGAAGGTGAGCGCTGAGAGCGAATCACCGCCGAGTTCGATGAAGGCCGCCCCGGGGTCGACGTCGACGTCGGTAGAGCCGAGTACAGCCTGTGCGGCTTTGATGACACTCTCGAGCACCGGACGACGGTCCGCGTTCTCGCGAAGGGTGCGCAAATCGTCGACACGGGCGGCGGCCAGGTCGGCGTACAGCTGCTCGAGTCGCTCACCGTAGTGCTCTTTCAGCCTCGGCCGCAATATCTTTCCCACGCCGGACAACAGACCGTTGGCGGCGCTGAACGGTTCGGTCTCGATCAGGAAGTCCGCCGGAATCTCGTAGCTCTGCAGTTGTGCCTCGCGTCCGGTCGCCCGCAGCGCGTCGCCGAGTGCCCCCTTGAGGGCGGCGTCCGAGTCGAACCGCTTCAGGGCGTCGGGTGTCGGCACGATGACCGCCAACAGGTTGGGGCGTTCACTGTTGCCATAGACGAAGATCTGCCGGATCAACGGTGCACCCGCGAAGACCGCCTCGAGGTTCGCCACCGCGACGAACTCACCCTGGGAGAGCTTGAGGACGT
This sequence comes from Mycobacterium sp., assembly GCA_035279185.1. Taxonomy (GTDB): domain Bacteria; phylum Actinomycetota; class Actinomycetes; order Mycobacteriales; family Mycobacteriaceae; genus Mycobacterium. The sequence continues at coordinate 2,019 of DATEIG010000375.1, read as the reverse complement.
TCTTGCTGCGATCGACATAGGCGAGGCGGTCGGGTTCGATCTCGGCCATCACGTCGCCGGTGCGGTAGTAGCCGTCGGCGTCGAACACCTCGGCGGTCACGTCGGGGCGCTTGTAGTACCCCGGCATCATGGTTGCGGTCTTGATCAGCAATTCGCCTCGCGGATAAGGCTTGTCGGTGCCGAAGTAGCCCAGCTCGGGCACGTCGACGAGCTTGTAGTCGATCACGGGTGGACGCATCACCACGCCATCGCGGGTGGCGCCGCCGATCTCGGTGGTGCCGTACCCGTCGGTGATGTGCACGCCGAGGACGGCGTCGATGAACGCCTTCATCTCCGCGGCAAGCGGTGCGGTGCCGACGAAGCCGCCGATCACGCGTCCGCCGAGTACCCGGTCGCGCAGCTCGGCCGCGGCGTCCGCCTCGGCGTCGACGACCGAGGACCCGTCCGCGACGAACCGGTCGACGGCGCTGCGGTAGCGCTGGAACAGCATGTCGACGACCCGGGGCACGAGCGGTAGATCGGTCGGGCGAACGAGCGCCCAGTCGTCGAACAGGGTCGAAAGATCCGGCTCCGGAACGAAATAGCTGGTTCCACCCGCCAAGAACGCCGACATGATGGGCAGCCGTCCGCCGACGTGGTTGAGCGGCATGAAGTTGACGTTGAGCACCGCACCGCCGGTCGACGGCGCGAAGTTCGACGTCCACAAGCGTGCGACCGTGCGCTCGGTGATCATGGCGCCCTTGGGGGCGCCGGTGCTGCCGGAGGTGTACATGATGATCGCGAGACGATCGTCGCTGCCGCCGGTGTAGGCAGGTGTCTGCGGAAGGTCCCTGCCGCGCTCGACGACCCGCTCCAGGGTGTCGACGGTGATGTCCTTGCCCGCCTCGCGCAGCCGATTGCGTGCGCGCGCAACGCCTTCGCGGTGGTCGTCAATCGATGCGTCGTAGTCGAACACCAGAAGATGACGCAGCGACGCGCTCTCCACCGCCGTGTCGACGGCGAGGTCGATGTAATGGGCGCCGACGGCAAGCACTTTCGGCTCGGTCTCCTCGACGATGGGGCGCAGCTGCGTCAGCGGCGCGTTGTGTTGCAGCGGCACCGACACCAGGCCGAGGTAGGCGCATGCCAGATCCACCGCGAGGTAGTCGGGGCTCGCGAAGCCGATGGTCGCGACGAAGTCGCCCGGGTGCACCGGGGAGGTCGGGTCGTTGTGCAACGCGGTGGCGATCGCGGCGACGCGCTCCCAGATCTGGCGGTAGCTGATGGTGTCGAAGGTGGGCAGCAGCCGCACGGAGGTGCGTCCCGTCGCGTCATCGGTCACCCGCTCGCGGGCACGCTGGCCCAGTGCGGGCCTGTCGGCATAGCCGTCGACGAGCGTCTGCAAAACCTCGACAAGGCGCAGACCGGGGGCACTGGCCGACTCGATGACCGCCGGGTCGGGCCGCGCGCTGCGGAACTGCGAGTCGTTGGAGTAGAGGCTCTGGATCTTTCCTTCGACTGTGGTCATCGTCGGCACCCTTTCCCGCAAGATCACTAAGAGCGGGAGCGCGCACCGAGCCACTCCAATTCCGTTGAGCGCCTGTGAGGCTCGGCACACAGGGGAATGGCAGCAACTCTCAGCGGGTTGTCAGCTTTTCTTCGATGTCGCGCAGGAATGCCAACAGGATGCGGTTCACCTCGTCGGGCCGCTCCTGCTGCACCCAGTGGCCTGCGCCGTCGATCCACTCTTCGGTGTAGGGCCCCGTCGCCACTTCGCGAGCGCGGGCGGGGTTCATCGTCGGGCCGATCGGGTCAGCGGTGCCGCCGACGAAGAGCGCGGGCACTGCGGTCGTCGCATCGGCGAGGGCGGGCGTGCTCTCCCAGTTGCGGTCGTAATTGCGGTACCAGTTCAGCGCACCCGTGAATCCGGTCCTGCCGAACTCCGAGACATAGTGGTCGAATTCGTCGGGGCTGATCCAGGCGGGCAGCTCGGCGTCTCCCTGGACCAGGCCGGCGAACATGCCGCGCATGGTCGCGGCG
>DATEIG010000374.1:0-7745 GCA_035279185.1 Mycobacterium sp. | reverse complement strand
CGCCCCGGAGTGGGATTGGCTCAAGTGGCTTCCGCATCACCGACATCCTCATGCCGTCGACGATGGTGGGCCGGCGCGACTGACCTTCCACAGCTGGTCTGCCGCAGGGTCGGCGCTGGCGTCGTGCACGGGCGCTCACGTCGTGCTCGTGAGCGACGCCGACGCCGTCGGCGGCAGTCATCACGTCGTCGGCCCCACGACGACGACCATCGCACTCGGCGCCGCCGTCCCTTCCGTCGCCGACCTCCACCTCGTGATCGACGACGGCCTTCTGCTGGTAAAAGGTGCTGACGACGAAGTCATGGGCCGACCCGATGCGATGTCGGCGGGGCAGGCCGTCGCCGTTGCTCGACGACTGTCCCGTTACCGCCCCAGCGCGGCATCGGGATCTCCCGCGTCGCTCGCCTGGCCGGCGCTCATGGGCGGCGACGCGGACGAATGCCATGACCGAGCCCCGTTGTGTATTCCGATCGGCGTCTCGGAATACGGGGAGCGGGTCGAACTCGACATCAAGGAAGCAGCCGCGGGAGGAATGGGTCCGCACGGCATCTGCATCGGGGCAACAGGTTCCGGCAAGTCGGAGTTCCTGCGCACCCTCACGCTCGGCATGATCACCGCGCATTCATCCGAGACGCTCAACCTGGTGCTCGTCGACTTCAAGGGAGGTGCGACGTTCCTCGGCTTCGAGCGCGCGCCGCACGTCGCGGCAGTGATCACGAACCTGGCTGACGAAGCACACCTCGTCGCGCGCATGAAGGACGCCTTGGCGGGGGAAGTCACCCGACGGCAGGAACGGTTGAGGGCGGCCGGAAACTTCGCCAACGTCGCGGACTACCACAACGCACGCGCGAAAGGTGCTGAGTTGCTGCCGCTACCGGCCCTGTTCGTCGTCGTCGACGAGTTCTCCGAACTGTTGAGCCAGCACCCCGACTTCATCGACCTGTTCATCGCCATCGGTCGACTGGGCCGCTCACTGGGGATTCACCTTCTCCTGGCCAGCCAGCGTGTCGACGAGGGCAGGTTGCGAGGGTTGGAGTCGCACCTGTCATATCGAGTGTGTTTGAAGACGTTCTCGGCGGCGGAGTCCCGGTCGGTGCTCGGCATCCCTGACGCCTATCACCTGCCGAGCACGCCCGGCGCCGCCTATCTGAAGACCGGCGCGGGCGATCCGGTGAGGTTTCAGACCGCATACGTGTCCGGGGCCCAAATGAGCTCTCACACAACAAACGCCAACGTCACACCCTCGCGCCCCCGTCTGTACACGGCAGCCGTCATGGGGTCCGTCGTGTCGCACGCCGAACAACCGCACCCGACGTCAGACAGTCCGTCGCGCACGGTTCTCGATGCGATGCTCGACCGCCTCGAGCGCCGAGGTGGCATGCCGGCGCACCGTGTGTGGTTGCCCCCGCTACGAGAATCGCCCCGGCTCGAATCGCTGCTGTCGCAGTTTCGTGCCGGTACCCCGCTGGCGGTCCCCATCGGACTCGTGGACAGCCCGTTCGCACAGCGCCGTGACTTCCTGGTGGCTCAACTCGCCGGCGCCACCGGCAATGTCGCGGTCGTCGGCGCTCCGCGATCAGGCAAGTCCAAAACGCTCGAGACCGTGATCCTCGGCCTCGCCGAAACACACGATCCACGGGATGTGCAGATTTATTGCCTGGACTTCGGGGGCGGGGTGTTGTCGTCGTTGGCCACGCTGCCGCACGTCGGATCGGTGGCAGGCCGGCGGGATGTCGACTTGGTCCGGCGAACCGTTGTGCACGTGCAGTCGCTGCTGCGGTCCCGGGAGGAGCGGCGGGCCTCGACCCCCGGCGACCGACACGGCCACGTCTTCCTCGTCATCGACGGCTGGGCAACGGTTCGGCAGGAATTCGACGCCCTCGAGTCCTCGATCACTGCCGTTGCTGCGCAGGGCCTTTCGTACGGAATCCATGTCGTCGTCGCCGCGTCGCGATGGGCCGAGATCCGGCCGGCGATGAAGGATGTGATCGGAACCCGGATCGAACTGCGGCTCGGTGACCCCGCGGAATCCGAGATGGATCGCAAGCGTGCTCGACAGCTCGCTCAGAGTCCGCCCGGTCGCGGCATCACCGACGACGGTCGTGAATTCGTCGTCGCCGAAGCGCAATTCGACACCGGGACCGCCGACAGATTGCGCAACCGCTACGCCGGACGTGTTGCGCAGCGGATCGAGGTCCTGCCTTCAGAGGTCGAATATGCTGCCATGCTGGCGCATTCACGTGTGCAGCGCCCCGGAACACACGTCCTGATAGGCGTCGGGGAAACCGAGCTGGCCCCGCTGGCAATCGACTTTTCTGCACAGCCGCATCTCGTCATCCTCGGAGAGGGGGAGTGCGGCAAGACGAGCGTGCTGCGCACGCTCTGCCGTGAAATCGTTCGGACCAACACGGCCGACACCGCGACCCTGCTCATCGTCGACTTTCGACGCACGATGCTCGGCGTCATCGAGTCCGAACACCTCGCCGGCTACATACCGTCCTCCGCCGCCCTGGCGCCCCGGCTGCGGGAACTTGTGGAGCGGCTGCACGCGCGCCTGCCCGGTGCGGACGTCAGCCAGGAGCAATTGCGGACCCGATCGTGGTGGGCGGGCCCTGAGATCTACCTCGTGATCGACGACTACGACCTTGTCGCACCGACCGGGGGCGCCAATCCGCTCACGCCTCTCCTCGAGTTGCTGCCCTACGCAAAGGATCTCGGGCTGCATGTGGTGGTCGCTCGCCGGTCCGGTGGCGCGGCGCGTGCGCTTTTCGACCCGGTGCTGGCGGCCTTGCGCGACCTGGGGGCCATGGGCCTGATGATGAGCGCCAGCCCGGACGAAGGCGTCCTTCTCGGGTCCGTGCGCCCGTCGTACCTGCCGCCTGGCCGGGGGACGCTGGTCACGCGCTCGCAACCCCACCAACTCGTCCAGACCGCGTGGATCGACCCGGCGTGACCGCCTGCGTCGTGGAAGTGGGTCCCGCGACGGTCCGCGGCCCACGCGCCGCGCCGCGCCAGATCATCACGACCGCCCTGGAGTGCATCGACGATGACATCGCGATCGTCGGCGAGGCGCCTGTCACCGTTGACGCGCTCTGGCGTGAGGTGTTTCGCGGGGTGCTGCCGGACCGGTGCGCTTCCGCTCTCCTGGTGTGCCCCAGCTGGTGGCCGCCGACGAGGGTCGAACGCGTGCGGGAGGCTGCCGCGACGGCATCGGCGAATATCGCTGTGGCCCAGCGCATTGACGTGCTCGGTACGCGTGCTCTGACCATCGTCGAGATAGCGCCCGATTTCGTCGTCGTCACGGATGCCGACAACGCCGTCACGGCTGAGCCGCGTCTCGGTGCGACGTCGGAGATCGCGCGATCGGTGGTCAGCCGCATCGACCGATCGGCCGCCGTGCTGGTGGACGCACCGGCCGATGTCGTCGGCGCGGCGGAACTCGCCGGCGCCATTTCGGAATCCTTGCGTGCGGGTGGCACGGCCGTGACGACGGTTCATCCGGACCGAGTGCTCCGCGTGGTGGAGAAACACCGGACCTTTCGGGAGCATCCGGTCGACTCGCCCCGGTCGATCCGTGCCAGGCCTGCGGTAGCCGTGGGGATTGTCCTGTCGCTATTGGTGGCATCGTTGTCTGTCGGGCTCGCTGTGGGCGCCGACGACCCCGAGCCGACGTCGAACCCGATGACCCTTCTGGTCGAGGGACAGGTAGCGCTGAAAGTTCCTGCGCTGTGGTCGGTCCGGCGCATCACATCGGGGCCTGGCTCGGCGCGGGTCGAGGTCACGGCGCCCGACGGTTCGACGGCCGTACTGATGACGCAGTCGCAGGTGGACCCCCGGGAGACGCTCGCCACGGCGGCGGCGTCGTTGCGGGCCGCCCTCGCCGATCAGGACGCGGGGGTGTTCGTCGGGTTCGATGCCGACGATCGGCGTGCGGATCGACCGGTGATCACCTATCGCGAGGTTCGCGGCGCCCGCCAGACCGACTGGACGGTGCTGGTCGACGACACCGTTCGAATCGCCGTCGGATGTCAGAGCCCTTCAGGCGACGAAGATGCCGTCCGAGCCGTGTGCGACGAGGCGGTCAGGTCGGCGCACGCGATCTTTTGATCGCAGGGAACCAAATGCGTGCCCGTCGCGTCGTAAACACAACTCGATCAGGACGCGAAAGGATCCAGATGACAACATCGGCCGGCGGGTCGCTCAGTACAGACCTCGATCTGATGACGGCGGTCGCGGGGAAGATCGACGCCCGCAACGAGGAGATCCGCGCCATGCTCCAGTCGTTCATCGGCCGGATGGTCAGCGTGCCGCCATCGGTGTGGGGAGGCGTCGCGGCCGCGCGTTTCCGAGATGTCGTCGACCGTTGGAACGGCGAGTCGACGAAACTGCATGCCGCGCTGCAGCGGATCGCCGAAACCATGCGTGTGAACGAGCGGTCGTTGCGCGAGGCTTCCGACAGCCACTCCCATCAAATCGGCGCCGTCGGCACCACGCTCTGAGGAGTCAGACCATGGAACCGGTCATCGCCTACAACTTCGACGAGATCGAATACACGGTCCGCCAGGAGATCCACAACACCTCGGCTCGCCTCAACGCCGCGCTTGACGATCTGCGGTCGCAGATCGCTCCGCTGCAGGAGGTCTGGACCCGAGAGGCCGCCGAGGCGTATCGCAGCGAACAAGCCAGATGGGATCAGGCGGCGGCGGCGCTGAACGAGATCCTGTTCAACCTCGGCAACGCGGTACGCGACGGGGCAGACGATGTCGCGGCCACCGACCGCAGCGCCGCGAGCGCCTGGGGCGCCTGACCCCAGCAGGCCACTGTGCGGTCCCGTCGGGAGGGGAGCCCGCGGGACCGCACAGTTCTGCTGACTGTGCCCGATTGTCAGTGGCATCGGGTAGAACCGGGGAAGCCCCCGCCGCACGAGGATCTTGCGCTGTTGTTCTCAACGCGAGAATGCGACGGGGGCTTCTTCGGACCAACAGGTCCGGGAGGTGTGGTGCCCGAACAGTGGGCGCCACAAACACGCAGTTGCCCGCGAGGCCATTACGCCCGCCCGCGCTGATCTGTCGATGGCCTGACCTCGGCGAACGCCGAGATCTACCGGAGGGTCGCAAAACGCAACGATTCACGACCCTGGCGCAGAACTCGACGCCATGACCAGGGTCGACGGGCTTCTGACGCGTTTTGACCTGCGGCGACGCTCGCCGGTATGCTGCTCGGTTGGCGTGCGGTGAGCTTTTGGGCACGCGGTCTCGGGTCAATGTCGGTCGCCGAGGCCTGCGCACCGCCATCGCCTGACCGGCACCCGGCTCACACCGGGGTCCAACCCGAGAGAATAGGAAAGCGCTGTGCCTACGTACACGCCGAAGGCGGGTGACACCACGCGTTCGTGGTACGTCATCGACGCCACCGACGTGGTGCTCGGCCGGCTCGCTGTCGCGGCAGCCAATCTGTTGCGCGGCAAGCACAAGCCGACATTCACGCCGAATGTCGACGGTGGCGACTTCGTCATCGTCATCAATGCGGACAAGGTCGCCATCGGCGGCGACAAGCTGCAGAAGAAGTTCACCTACCGTCACTCGGGTTTCCCGGGTGGTCTGCACCGCCGTTCGCTCGGCGACGAGATGCAGCGCCATCCCGACCGCGTGGTCGAGAAGGCGATCGTCGGCATGCTCCCGCACAACAAGCTCAGCCGTCAGATTCAGAAGAAGCTGAAGGTCTACGCAGGGCCGGAGCATCCGCACACTGCACAGAAGCCGGTGCCGTACGAGATCAAGCAGGTGAGCCAGTGACCGAGACAACCGACACCACGGAAACCACGGAGACCCCGGACGTTCAGGCCAGCGAGGCCGTCGCGACCGAGACCGAGGCCCCCGAGGCGCGTGAGCCCCGCGAACCGGTCATCATCGACCGCCCGATCCAGACCGTCGGCCGCCGCAAGGAGGCTGTGGTCCGGGTGCGCCTGGTGCCCGGCACCGGCCAGTTCAACCTCGACGGACGCAGCCTCGAGGCGTACTTCCCGAACAAGGTCCACCAGCAGCTGATCAAGGCCCCGCTGGTGACCGTCGATCGGGTGGACAGCTTCGACATCCACGCCCACCTCGACGGTGGCGGCCCCTCCGGGCAGGCAGGCGCGCTGCGCCTGGCGATCGCCCGTGCGCTGATCCTGGTGCAGCCCGAGGACCGGCCCGCGCTGAAGAAGGCCGGCTTCCTGACACGCGACCCGCGTGCCATCGAGCGCAAGAAGTACGGACTCAAGAAGGCCCGCAAGGCGCCTCAGTACTCCAAGCGCTGATCCGCTTCACCTCACCGCCCGGTATGCCATGTGCATGCCGGGCGGTGTCTTTTTCGCTCCACGCGTGCGCGGTGTGCGTCAGCGGCCCAGGAAGTTCCCGAGCACCCCGGCGACCGTCGAGCCGGCCTGGCCCGCCTGCTGGCCGCCGCCGGTGCCGCTGACGAACGTGCCGGGCACCTCCTCGGAGGGCTGCACGACGACGAAACCCTGGCCGTTGAACGACATCGTGAACGCCTCGCCGGTGGTGCGCCCGATGAAGGTGCCGAGGCCGAACTGGTCGGCGCGGTGGAAGCCGGTTTGCAGCGACGCCGACCAGCACACGGCTGCCTGTGGGTCGGCGTAGGTCTGTTGGTCGACCTGCAGCACCACCGGTGTGCCCTTGGTGGTGATCGCGATGCGGCCCTGCCCGGAGAACAGGCAGTTGAACAGGCCCGCATTGGACAGCATCCCGGCGCCCTGCACGCGGCGGATGTCGTACGACAGGCTCGGCTCGAACGCCAGCACGTTCTTGCCGTTGATGGTCAGCCCGTCGTGCCCGCCCTCCAGGTCGATGAGGTGGATGTCGGAGGCCAGATCGGCCAGGAACATGTCACCCGAACCCGTGCATCGCATCAGCGGCACGCCCTCACCGGTGACCTGCTGCTTGATGAACTGGCCGACGCCGCTGGCGCCCAACCCCTGAAACTGGATATTGCCCTGATAGGCCACCATGGCGCCCTGGCGCACCATCATTTCGCCGTTGAGCGCGACTTTCAGCATCTTGCCGTTCTGCAGCTTCATCCCGGGCTGCTGGGTCTGGGCCTCGGCGTTCTGCGGGGAGAACAGGTCGCTGCGCATGAGGATCCTTTCGTCAGCGGCGACGTTATCGGCCGGAAGCGCGCGAAGAAATCGGGTGTTTCCCTACCGCAGCGGGGGAGCGCTGGAGCCAACCGAGGAAATTTCGTGGCGTTGGGACAAAAGTTTTTCCGGTGGCAGTAACGATCATGAGGGTCTCCGCGGACATACCTATAAAGCTGTGACCAGCACGTCGTAGGATACCGTTATTTACGGGCAAGTTAATTAGCCCTCTAGCGGTAATCGCTTGCAGCACAAGATCATTCACATTTTTTGGTTTAGCTGCTCCGTGATCATGGAAGACCTCGTACCGGAAGCAACGGCACGCCGAGTGCGTGTTGGCAGTCCTACTGCCACTGGTGGGCGAGTGCATGTCAGTCACCTCGTCGGGGGACCGGACCGACGCTTCCCGACTGAAAAGGAGCGAAAAATGCAAAACATCATGAAGAAGACCGCGGCCACGGCCGTGATGGGTGGAGCGCTGCTGTTCACGGGCGGAATGGGAATGGCGCAGGCAGCGCCGCCCCAGGTTCAGGACGGCCTCGTTAACGTGGCAGTAGGCGACGTGGCAATCTTGAACGATGTGAACGTCGGCGTCGCGGCCACCGTTGCC
>DATEIG010000373.1:0-4340 GCA_035279185.1 Mycobacterium sp. | reverse complement strand
GCCCGCGGCCATCGCATCACGGCTCCAGTACGGCGTCGGCCAGGCGCGCGCGTCCGTCGACCACGCGCAGTTCGCGGGTGCCGTAACTCGCCGCGGCCTGGTCGTGGGTCACCATGACGACGGCCGCGCCGTCTTCGACCGACAGCGAGCGGAGCACCTCGAGGACTTCCGTCGACGAATGGCTGTCCAGGTTTCCGGTCGGCTCGTCGGCGAGGACGAGTGACGGCCGGGCCACCAGCGCGCGCGCCACGGCCACCCGTTGCATCTGCCCGCCCGACAGTTCGGCGGGCCGGTGCCCCGTGCGGTCGCCGAGTCCGACCCGTTCCAGAAGCTGCGCGGCCCGCACGTCGGCGACACGCGCCGGGACGCCGTCGAGAACCAGCGGGAGCGAGACGTTCTCCACCGCGCTCAGCATCGGTACGAGGTTGAAGAACTGGAACACGAAACCGAGGTTGCGCCGCCGGAACGCCGCCCGCGCTCCGGTGCGCATCGACCACACGTCTCGGCCGTTGACCGACACGGTGCCGGTGTCCGGCGCGTCAAGTCCGCCCGCAATGTGCAGCAGGGTCGACTTGCCCGCCCCCGAGGGCCCGGTGACGACGACGAACTCCCCGGCGTCCACGCGGAAGTCGAAGTCGACAAGCACGTGCGTCTTCTCGTCGCCGCGGCGGTATGTCTTGTTGATGCCCGCGAGTTGCAGTACCGGCTTCACCGGTCGATCGTCCGTCGCGAAGGCCGGGCCGGACGCAGTAGGGCGCTACTGCATTACGGCCCGCCTCTGCGGGGAGCGGTGGCAAAACGACGTGTGCGCGGGAAGCGGTTGCCGGTGCGGTCGCCGATATTTGACGCCGGAGTCTTTATATCTGCGCCGGATCGACTTCCGTGAATTGCGGCGAATCAGCGTTCTCGTTTGCAATAGTGAGGGGCGGGCAAACTATGCGAGCGGGTGGGGACCTGGCGCTCGGAGGGGGAGAACCTGATGATGCAATCGGCCGACGGTTCGATGTCCGACTGTCCGGTGTGCGGCGGGCCTGCCAAGGAGTCGCAGGTGTGGATCGAGACCTGGCGGGGAGGCTCCGAGGAGCTCACGATCTGGCTGTGTGAGGACGACGCCTGCGAAGCGCACCGGCCGATGATCTCTCACAACCTCTGACGGGCTACGTGCTGTCGGCTTCCTCGACGTTGGCTTCGACGAGCAGCGACATGCCGTGGTGCGGGGGCATCTCGACCGAGAAGCTGTGCAGGTCGTCGACGGTGGTGATTTCCTTGCCTGTGAACATGTCCGAGACGGTGCTTCCCGGCGGCAGCTTCTTGCTGCGGACAGAGCCTGCGACGTCGTCGTCGGCGAAGTTCAGCACCGTCAGCTGGTACCGCCCTTCGCCCGCCAGTTCGTGGACCAGCACCAGCATTCCGCGATGTGACACCTCGGGGATGTCGATCTGGCGGCTGGTCGCGATCCCGTAGTGCTCGCGGACCTTCAGGATGGCCTGGAGCTGGCGTAGAAAGCTCGTGTCGTCGCTGAGCTGCTCCGGGATGGATCCGTAAAGGCTTCGGCCCCTTGGCATTCCGGCCTGCGACTGCGTCGCCGAGGGGTTGACTCCCATCAGGTCGTGCGCCGCCCGGTGGATCCACCGGGTGTCACCGCCCCGCAGCAGTGCGCTGACGTCGGACGGGTCGAGCGTGAGCATCCCGCAGATGTCCCAGCCGGACAGGGCGAACACGCCCGGCTGCAGCGCATTGAACATGACCAGAAGAAGGTGCGCCCTGCGGATCCGGTCGATGTCGTCGATCGAGTCGAGGCTGGCGTAGCCCAGCGTCGCGGCGATCATGGTCGCCGTCGTGGACGCGATGCCATTCGTCGTGAAAACCAGGTTGTACGGCGCGTTCTCACCGGTGAGCTGCTTGGTCAGGTCGGAGCGGACGATCTCGCCGAGAGCCTCGCCGGTGATCTCTTCACCCTTGTAGGTGTAGACGTCGTCACGGTGTCCCGTCGACCAGTGCACGAGCTCGTAGGTCAGCTCGTCGTGGTTCTGCAGTGCGTGCACCAGTGAGGCGGGATCGACGCCGAGTTCCAAGGTGGTCCGCAGCGTCAGCCGCAGGAACTCGGTGTCGGCGGTCGCCAGCGCATGGTGGTACGCGGGCCGGTTGATGAAGTCGTAGGACAGGTCCGCGCCTGCTTCCCCGATCTCGCGGATGTCGTCGATGGTGAGGTTGAGCTCCTGGAACGTGAAGCCTCCGAGCTTGCGGACCATGCTGGCGATCAGGTGGTTGGCCGCCTCCGACAGCGGGTGACCCTCCGACCACGCGGCGCTCTCCTCCGCGGCGGACTTCTCCGCGCCGAGGAAGCCGTTCGCGTCCAGGCGAAGGCCGCCGGTGCCGAGGTCGGTGAGCGAGTGCAAGGCGTCGCCGATGACGAGGCGCATTCCGGCGAAGCTCGGGTCCAGCCAGTTGATCGACGGCTGCCCGTCCTTGAAGTAGTGCAGATACACCCAGCGTCGTTCGACGCCGTCGACGCCGAGGACTGGTCGGGTGACGCTCCAGTTGGTCTCCTTGACCCCTTCGGCGTAGAAGATCACGCGCTGCAGCTTGCCGATGATGTAGCCGGCTTTGTCGAGCCACTCTTCGGTCGCGGCGTCGATGTTGACCGAGTCCTCGCCCTCGGCGACGTCGGGCAGGTGCTCCCAGTCGCGCGGGTCGATCTCGATCATGTGATAGATGCCGGGATAGTCGGCGTACTTCATCTCCGCGAGTCGGAAGTCCGCTCCCTTGCCGGTGTGGCCCGGCACGATGTCGTCGATGATCGTGCCGCCGTACCACCCGGCCGTTCCGCACATGCTGCGGAACTCGTCTTCGGTTCCGAATGCCGGATCGATCTGAGTGCTGATCCGGTCGAAGTGGCCGTCGACGCTGGGCGTCTGCTCCCAGCCGTTGAGCCCGCCTGCGCGTTTCACGGGGCCGGTGTGAACGGCTTCGATGCCGATCTCGGCGAACGCCTTCCACATGTCCTCGTCGGCCATCGCCTTGAGGAACGACTCATCGGGCCGGGTGATCAGCGACAGCGGATAGGCGGTGAACCACACCGACGCGGTGTCGACAGCGCCGCGGGGGCTCGGCGTCGCATACGGGTTCTGCCACATCGAGCCCTGCCCGGAGAACTGCGCGCTGATCTCGTTCGCATCGGCGAGCATCGACTGGCTCAGCAGCCACGAGACGTAGGCCGGGTTGTCCGCGGTCGGTGCTCCGTCTTGGGTCAGCGAGCGACGCCGAAACGGCGTCCGCACCCGCGGACGGAAGCGCAGCGCGCGCGGGCGCGCGGGATGGAGGTGTTCGTCGAACGTGATCTCCGTCGGTTCGTTCGTCTGGTCCTCGGGCTCCGACTCCGCCGCCTGAGACATGTATCCCCTTTTGAAGGCTCGCGCCTCCGGTCGTGTGTGAGGCAGTATTGCCTGCCTTCGGCGTATTTGAAACCGCGCCGTCAGTACGACTGGCCGCCGGCGTAACGCTGTCGACGATAGTGGCGTCCGTTCCCGCGGTTGCGGGCCTTAAACGTCGGCAACTGCGAATCGCAGTTCGGGCACACCAGGCGCAGGTTCTCTCTTCGGTTGTTCGTCGGGTCTCCGTCGATGTGGTCAAGCACGAAAGCCAGCGGTATGCCCAGCCATTCGTTGGGTCCGCCGCAGATTGCGCAGCGGCCCGACTGTGCCGCGGCCAGATACTCGCGGATGTAGTGAGTACGGTACGACCCGATCGCCGCGTCGCCTGACTCGAGCCATTTCTCTCTTTTTGTGTTGCGCCGGGCAGACTGCTGACATGCGTTACCGCAGTACACCTTTTGGCTGCGCTTCGTCAGCTCGGTTCCACAGCCGCGGCACTGTCTCATGCTGTGACGCTATGAACAGCGGCCGACAAATAGCCTCTACAGAATCCAGTTATCCACAGGGAGTGTCGGAGCCTCCTATCGGATTTGAACCGATGACATTCGCTTTACAAGAGCGACGCTCTACCACTGAGCTAAGGAGGCCTGCGGGGGCTGAGTCTATCCGGTCACTCGTCGGCTTCGATGACGCGTTGCGAGCGCACGGGCGTCGACGGCGACCGACGCGGGCGGCGGCCGGGGAAGGGGATGCGGTCGGCTATGTTGCTCAGCGGGTTGACCACCTGGCTCAGCACGATGACCGCCTCGCGCAGCGCCTCGATCGTCGGCTCGAGGGCCTCGAGTCCCGGCGCCAGCCGGTTGAGGGTGTCGGCGACATCGGCCAACTGCTCGAGCGGCCCGTTCCTGGCAGTCAGCTTGTCGACAAGCCCGCCGGGGGCGAGCAGCCGGTCGGCCAGACCGTCTT
>DATEIG010000372.1:0-8526 GCA_035279185.1 Mycobacterium sp. | reverse complement strand
TACTTCCAGGAGCAGGTGGACCAGCGGCGGCGCAAGATCACCGACGACGTCATCGGCGACCTCGTCGGCGCGGAGATCGACGGCGAGAAGCTCACCGACGAAGCGATCATCTCGTTTCTGCGCCTACTGCTGCCCGCGGGTCTGGAGACGACGTACCGGTCGTCGGGGAATCTGCTGTATTTGCTCCTCACCCATCCCGAACAGCTCGCGGCGGTCCAGCGGGACCGCGACCTGATCCCCGCCGCGATCGAGGAGGGGATCAGGTTCGAGACGCCGCTCGTTCTCGTGGCGCGCAACACGACTCGCGATGTCGAGATGCACGGCATGACGATCCCGGAGGGAGCATCGATCACATTGTGCATGGGGTCGGCCAACCGCGACGAGAAGCGGTGGGACAACCCGGATGTGTTCGACATCCACCGACCGCGGCGCGCGCACATCTCGTTCGCCGGTGGCATCCACAGCTGTCTGGGCATGCACCTGGCCAGAGTCGAGACGAAGGCGATGCTCAACAGCCTCTTCGATCGCGTGACCGATCTCGAGCTCCAGCACGACGACGACACCAAGATCGTCGGTATGCCGTTCCGCTCGCCCAAGCACCTGCCCGTGACATTCCGGCCTTCGTCGGCCGAGCCGACAAGGCGGGCCTGAGCGTGAGGACCCGCGCGGCGATCCTGCACGACATGGGTCAGCAGTGGTCGGTCGAAGAGTTCGAACTCGACGCGCCCAAAGCGGGCGAAGTCCTCGTCGAAATGGCTGCGGCGGGCCTGTGCCACTCCGACGAGCACATTCGCAACGGCGACATGTCCGTGCCGAACGAGGTGATGGAGTCCTTCGGCCTGCCCGGCATGTTCCCGATGATCGGTGGGCACGAGGGCGCGGGCGTGGTGGTCGAGGTCGGCGACGGCGTCACCGACTTCGCGCCGGGTGATCACGTCGTGACGTCGTTCGTCGCGGTCTGCGGTACGTGCCGGTGGTGCAGTTCTGGCATGGAGTACATCTGCGACATGGGTGCGCAGGTGATGATCCCTGGGATGCCGACCGACGGCACGTTCCGCCATCACACCGCCGACGGACGCAACCTCGGCCACCTCTCGAAGGTCGGTGCGTTCTCGCAACACACCGTCGTATCGACGGATTCGATCGTGAAGATCGACCCCCGTCTCCCGCTGCTGCCGATGGCGCTGCTGTCGTGCGGGATCCCGACCGGCTACGGCTCGGCGGAGAACCGGGCGAAGGTGACGACCGGCGACACGGTCGTCGTCATCGGTGTCGGCGGTATCGGCACCGGCGCGTTGCAGGGTGCGCGGATCAACGGCGCGGCGCAGATCATCGCTGTCGATCCGATCGAGTTCAAGCAGAAGTCGGCTCTGGGATTCGGTGCCACACATGCGGTCTCGAGCACCAAGGAGGCCACCGAGCTCGTTCGCGACCTGACGCACGGGGTGATGGCCGACAGTGTCATCGTGTCGCCGTCACTGATCAACGGCGACGACGTACAGGCCGCCTTGAGCCTGACACGTAAGGGCGGCACCTGCGTGCTGACCGGTATGACGGCCACCACGACCAACTCGATCGCCATCAACCTGCAGGAGTTCATCCTGTGGAACAAGAGCCTCGTCGGCACCGTGCTGGGCTCGTGCAACCCGCGCGTCGATGTGGCCCGGTTCGCCAAGCTGTACGAGGCGGGTCTGCTGCAGCTCGACGAGATGATCACCCGGCGGTATCGGCTCGACGACATCAACGAGGGCTATCGCGATCAGCTCAACGGCGAAGTCGTTCGCGGCGTCATCGATTTCAGCCTCGGCTGACACACCGAGATCGACAAAATCGTGGCGTTTACTCGACTTTTCGCGCCCATATGTCGGTTTGGGCGTGGGTGAGTCACAGGATGCGCGACGATCGGCCCTGCCAGTAGCGCTCGCGGATCCGCCGCTTGTAGAGCTTGCCGTTGGGGTCGCGCGGCAGTTCGGCGTCGAATTCGACCGTGCGCGGGCACTTGTAGCCGGCGAGGTTCGCGCGGCAGTACTCGATGAGTTCGGCCTCGAGTTCGGGGCCGACCGGCACGCCGTCGACCGGTTGCACGACGGCTTTCACCTCCTCGCCGAATTCGTCGTTCGGCACCCCGAACACCGCCGCGTCGACCAGCTTGGGATGCATGACGAGGAGGTTCTCGGCCTCCTGCGGGTAGATGTTGACGCCGCCCGAGACGATCATGAACGTCGATCGGTCGGTGAGGTACAGGTAGCCGTCCTCGTCGACGTAGCCCATGTCGCCCAGCGAGCGCCAACCGCGGTCGTTCGACACCGACGCCGTCTTGGCGGGGTCCTTGAAGTACTCGAACGCCGGGCCGCCCTCGAAGAACAGCTCGCCGGACTCCCCCGCAGGCAGTTCAGCCCCATCCTCACCCACGACGTGCACCAGGCTGAACGGCTTGCCGACCGATCCGGGATGCGCGAGCCACTCCTCGGGGCTGATGATCGTTCCCGCGAAACCCTCGGTGCCGCCGTAGTACTCGTGAATGATCGGGCCGAACCACTCCATCATCGCGTGCTTGACATCCACCGGACATGGGGCCGCGGCATGGATGACACAACGCAGGCTCGACACGTCGTACTTCTCGCGAACGGCATCGGGCAGCTTGAGCATGCGGACGAACATGGTCGGCACGAACTGGGCGTGCGTGACCCGGTGCTCGGAGATCAATCGCAAGACGGCTTCCGCGTCGAACTTCCCCATCAGAATCGACGCCGCGCCGACGCGATGCACCGCCATCGTGTAGTTGACCCCCGCGGCGTGATACAGCGGTGCGGGCGAGAGGTAGACGCTGTCCGGCGTCATGTCGTAGCGCTGCGCGAGGGAGTATTCGAGCACCTTCTGTGCCCACGAGCCCTCGCCGTCCTCGGGCAACGGTCGCCGCACGGCCTTGGGCCGTCCGGTGGTCCCCGACGAGTAGAGCATCTCCGATCCGTCCGAAATCACCGGCGCGACACCGCTTCCGACCAAGGCTTCTTCGTAGGATCGCCATCCCGGCAGCACACCGCCGATGCAGACCCGGAGGTCGACGCCGCTGCCCTCGGCGATCCGGTCCCCCAGTTCGGCCATCGAAGCGTCGATGAAGACCGCCTTGGCCTCGGAATCGTCGATGACGTAGGCCACCTCGTCCGGCGTGAAATGCGTGTTGACGGCGCTGTAATACAGACCGGAAAGCTGGCAGCCCCAGGTGATCTCGAAGAATTCGGGGCGGTTCGGCAGCACCAGCGCAACTCCGTCGCCACGCCGCAGCCCCGCCTCGTGCAGCAGGGCCGCGACGCGCTGACTCCGTTCGAAGAGCTCGCCGTAGGTGATCGTCGGCCCGTCGGCCACGATCAGCGCGGGCGAATCACCGGGGTGATCGGCGAGACTTATCTTCTGCTCCTCGCGTGCGCGGCCTTCACCGGCCTAGTTGGCCGCCGAGCCGTTGTCGGACGCGGCGGCCTGCCGCTTGGCCATCTCAGACGGCAGGATCTTGTCCTTGAAGACCTGCTGGATCAACTCCTGCACGTCGCGGCTGATCGAGGCGAGCGCCACCAGGTCGTTGGAGCTCTGCCAGTGCACCCGCATGCCCATCATCTCCCACGCCCGCTTGATGTTGGCTTTGGTGGCCAGCAGCGTGGTCATCGGAGCCTGGGCGATCTGACGGGCGATCGCGTCGACGCGTCCTTCGAGATCCTCGCGTTTGACCACCTCGTTGACCAGGCCGTACTCGAGCGCCTTCTGCGCATCGACGGTCTCGGCCGTGTAGAGGTAATACGACGCGCGCCGCCAATTCATGAAAACCCAAGGCTCGATGGAACATTCGCCCGACGGCATGCCGAAACCCTGAAGGGGTGGGTACGAGAAGTAGGCGTCCTCGGAGGCGATCACGATGTCGGTCGTCAGACCCATGTGCGTGCCACCTCCCACGCAGTATCCGTGCACCTGCGAGATGGTGGGCTTGGAGAACTCCCACAGGTTCAGCGTCGGCTTGACGAACAGATCCGACTGGGGTTTCCACGGGTGGCCCATCTTCATCGCACCCTCGACGAACGCCGGGTAGTCGACGGCGTTGTTGCCGATGGCGTGCCCCGAGCAGAAGCCCTTGCCGTTGGCCTTGAGCACCAGCACCTTGATGTCGTAGTCGCGGTCGGCGTCCAGCAGTGCCGCGTCGACCTCCTCGGCGAGTTTCTGGTCCTGGGCGTTGGCCTTCTCGGGCCAGTTGAGCGTGATCTTCGCGATCGCGCCCGTCTTCTCGTAGATGATCCGTTCGCGGGTCTCGTTCAGATCCATGTGTGCACTCTCCTTGGTTATGACGTGATGACGCCGATTTCGGCGCCGATGTCGTAGGTGGTTCCGACCGTGCCGGTCCAGGCCACGGTGCCCGACGCACCCGCTTCGATTTCCTGTTCCACTTTCTCGGTGGCAATGGTGTAGATCGGCGTGCCCTCGTCGACGTAGTCGCCCGCCTCGACCAGCAGTTCGGTCAGTTCTGCCTCCGAAACGGCGACCGACACCCGAGGAATGCGAATGATGAAGTCAGGCACCGGCGCCCGCCTTGTCGAACGCGCGTTGCACGGCCTCCACGATGCGCGCGGCCGACGGATAGATCTGCGCTTCCAACGCCGCCGCGGCCGGTGTCGGAATGAACCGTGCCGCGACCCGTTCGATCGGAGCGGCCAGAGCGCCGAAGCACTCGGCCTGCAGCACGGCCACGATTTCGGCGCCGGGCCCGGCGAACTGCACGGCGTCGTGTACGACCACCGCACGCCCGGTACGTCGCACCGACTCCACCATGGTGTCCACGTCGAGCGGCACGAGCGTGCGCAGGTCGATCACCTCGGCGCTGATGCCCTGCTCGTCGAGTGTCTGCGCGGCAGCGAGGGACTCGAGCACGCTGCGGCCGTAGCTGATCAGCGTGACGTCGGACCCGGGGCGTTTGACGTCGGCTTGACCGAGCGGAATCCGGAAGCCCGGATCCGTTGGCACCGAACCCTTCTGAGCCTGCAGCCGGATGGTCTCGACGAACAGGCACGGGTCCTCGTCGAAGATCGCCGACGCGAGCAGGCCCTTCCCGTCGCGCGGGGTGGACGGCACGATGACCTTCATCCCGGGGATGTGCATGAACCAGGCTTCCAGCGTCTGCGAGTGCGTCGCGCCGGTCGCCAGCCCGCCGTAGACCTGCGTGCGCACGGTGATCGGTGCGGTTGTGCGGCCCGCGGTCATGAACCGCAACTTGGCGGCGTTGTTGATCAGCTGATCGGCCGCGATCCCGATGAAGTCCATGATCATGATCTCGGCGACCGGCAACAGCCCGTCGATCGCGGCGCCGATCGCCGCGCCGACGATGGCCGCCTCGGAGATGGGGGTGTCCAGCACCCGGTCGTGCCCGTACTTCGTCGACAGCCCTGCGGTCGGGCCGGATGCGCCAGGGTCGGCGATGTCCTCGCCGAGCAGGAAGACGCGGTCGTCGGCCGCCATCGCCTGATCGAGCGCGAGGTTGAGCGCCTCGCGCATCGACATTTCTCTCTCGTCCATGAAATCCTCAGACCGGGAATTTGATCGGCGTCGCGTACACGTCTTTGTCGAGTTCGTCGGCGGTCGGCGACGCAGCGGCGAGAACCGTCCTCAACGCCTCCTCGACCGCGGTCAACGCACCGTCGTCGATGCCCGTGAGTTCGTCGTCGGTGGCGATGCCGCCGTCGATGAGCGTGCGGCGGAACGCGGGCACCGGATCGGCGGCCATCGCCGCCTCGAGTTGTTCTTTGGGGATGTAGGGCATTCGGTCGCCGAAGTAGTGCCCGCGGAACCGGAATGTCACGCATTCGATGAAGGTGGGCCCATCGCCGTTGCGCGCCTTGCCGATCGCCTCGGCAAGCGCATCGGCGACCGCAAGCGGGTCGTTGCCGTCGACGCGGATGCCCGGCATGCCGTAGCCGGCCGCCCGGTGGGCGACCTGTTCGAGCTTCATCGTGTCGACGGTCGGCGTCATCTCGGCGTACAGATTGTTCTGGCACACGAAGACCATCGGGAGATCCCACAGCGCGGCCATGTTCGCGGCCTCGTGGAACGAACCGGTGTTGGTGGCACCGTCGCCGAAGCTGACCACCGTGACGCGGTCGAAGCCCTTGCGCTTCGCGGCCATGGCGAGGCCGACGCCGACCGGTGGTCCAGCCCCCACGATCCCGGTCGACAGCATCACGCCCCTGTCGGGTTTGGCGATGTGCATGGTCCCGCCCTTGCCGCGGCTCGCGCCGACGGTGCGGCCCATCATCTCGCCGTAGATCTCCTCCAGCGGAACGCCTTTCCCGATCAGGTCGTGAAGCCCGCGGTACGTCGTGACCAGTTGGTCGTCGTCGCGCAGCGTCACACCCATCGCGGCGGCGATGGCCTCCTGTCCTCGCGACGGCCAGTACACGCACATGAACTCGCCAGTGCCGATACCCTTCGACAGCCGGTCATCGGCGGCCTTCATCAAGGCCATCAGCGCGTAGATGCGCTTCTGAACGTCGTTGGACGGCGTCATGTCGTGTAGGACCCGATCTCGCGGTAGACCTTCGGGATCGGCGGCGTCTCCAGGTTGAGGAGTTCCAGCGATGACATCTTGCCGCTTCTCCCGAGTTCGCCCAGGCGGTCGACGACCGCGTCGAGGTCGTCGCACTCGAGTTCATAGATCGCGATGAACGGGCCTTCGCCGTTGGTCGGCGCGAAGCGGCGGGCCGAGATGATGCCGTCGACCGAACAGATCTCCGCGAGGTGAGTGTCGTTGTACCACTTGTGGTAATCGTCCTCGCGGTCCGGCGACACCGGCCTGGTCTCCAGGTAGATGATTCCTCTGGCCATGTCCGCCCTCCCTATACGCCGGCCCACGGCTTGATCTTGAGGAAACCGCCCGCATCCACCCGCAGCTGCTGTCCGGTGACGTAGCGGGCCGCGTCGCTGGCCAGGAACAGCACCGCCTCACTGATGTCCTCGGGTTCGACGTACGGAATCGGAAAGCCCTGTATCACCGGGAAGACCACCTCGGCGTCCTCGCGGGTGGGGTTCTGCAGATCGGGTCGGAATGCGCGATACATCGGCGGACTGTGCAACATGTCGGTGTTGACGTTGGTCGGATGGATCGCGTTGACGCGGATCTGCTCTGGGCCGAGAGCGTTCGCGAGGTCGTTGACATAGTGCGCGACAACCTGTTTGGCGAACGCATACCCCGCGCCGCCCGGTCCGCCGTCCATACCCGCGGTGTTCACCGCGGTGGCCATGAACGCGGCCACCGAGCCGGTCGCGATGATCGAGGCGCCCGCGGTCAGGTGTTTCATGCTGGCGTGCACCAGGTTCATCACGCCGACGAGGTCGACGTCCACCGCGTCGACGAACGCCTGCGGCGGCAGACCCGCGGTCAGCGGGCAGATGCCCGCGTTCGCGACGACGATGTCGAGCTTTCCGAACTCGGCGACGCCCCGGTCGATCGCCGCTGACAGCGCAGCGCGATCACGCACGTCGGCGATCTCGGCGTGGACCCGTCTGCCTTCCTTCTCCACCAGCCGTGCGGTCTCGTCGAGGTCTTCGGGCCTGGCGAGCGGATACTCGTTGGTCTCGATGTCCTCGCAGATGTCGACGGCGATGATGTCGGCGCCTTCGGCGGCGAGCAGCTGCGCGTGCGACCGACCCTGACCCCGCGCGGCACCACTGATCAGCGCCACCTTGCCGTCGACCCTGCCCATCGTCGCCCTCCTTGACTGTCCGCACGAGCCGGATTGGGAACCTTCGAGACACCCCGCAGAGGTAGCTATACTACCTAAAATTATAAAGATGCCAATCGGCCCCACCAGCGAACAGGACACCGTGGACTTCTCATATCCGGCAGAAGTGGAGCAATTCCGCAAGGAGTTGCGCACGTGGCTGTCGGCCAACATCTCCGATGATGTGAAGGCGGCCGACCGGCGTCGAGGACACGACCCCGGTGCCTTCGACACGTTGCGTGCGTGGGACGCGGCGGTCGCCGACGCGGGATGGGGCGCCGTGTCGTGGCCGCAGGAATACGGCGGGCGCGGCGCGACGGTGCTCGAGCAACTGGTCTACGCCGAGGAAACCACTCGCGCGCGAGCCCCGGTGCCGCTCAACGTGATCGGGATGAACAACATCGCACCGGCGATCATGCACTACGGCACCGATGCGCAGAAGCGCGCACTCCTGCCGCGAATGTGCCGCGCCGACGACATCTGGTGTCAGGGGATGTCGGAGCCCGAGGCCGGCTCCGATCTGGCGTCCCTGCGCACCCGCGCGGTACGCGACGGTGACCACTTCGTGGTCAACGGGCAGAAAATCTGGACGTCGCTCGGGCATCGCGCCGACTGGTGTCAGCTGTATGTGCGCACCGACGCCGAGGCCCCCAAGCACAAGGGCATCTCCTGTCTCATCGTCGACATGACGCTGCCCGGGATCGAAGCGCGACCACTGGTCACGCTCAACGGCGCGGCCGACTTCGCCGAGGTCTTCTTCAACGACGTTCGG
>DATEIG010000371.1:0-3603 GCA_035279185.1 Mycobacterium sp. | reverse complement strand
ATGATCAGCTTCTCGCCGGGGTCGACCCTCAGTGTCGGGCCGGGGTACAGGTGGTCGCCCTTCGTCGAACCGTCGGAACTCGAGCCCTTGATGAGGTCGAAGCCATAGGTGAGGAAGTTGGTCACCGGTTCGGGGACCGTATCCAGGTTGACCGTGGACTGGTGTGCCGAGAGCCGCACCTCGAGGACGCCGTCCTTGCTCGTCAACCGGACCGGTTCCCGAAACGGCGCAGGCTCACCGTCGGGGCCCGCGTTGACGCCAGCCTGCGGAGCGGGCGCGCCGTCCTGCTTGCTGCACGCCGTCATCACCGCTGTCATCGAGACGACGACGGCGAGCGCGATGACCGGAATCGACTTGGCACGAAGGCGTCGCATAGCAAAGAAGGTACCCAGCCTCTTTGACGCCCGCGGCAAATTTGCCGCAACGGTCCTACAGCGTCGTCTCCTGGGCCGAGAGCGCGCGCCACACGCCACCCTGGAGCTGGAATACGTCAGTGAACCTCTCACGCGCGAGCACCTCGCCGTTGTCGATCAGGGTGTTGACGCCGTGGATGACGGCGATGTCGCCCGAGATGTCGACGAGCTGCTCGGAGGGGTTCATCGTGAAGGACACCTTCTCCGGGCTGGCGATCTCCTGCGCCCGGTCGAGCAGTTGCCCGTCGGAGTTGATGTGCTTGAAGCTCGGCGCCAGAATCGATTCCACCGTTGCACGGTCGCCATCGGTGATCGCCGTCAGCCAGCGCCTCTCCTGGGCCAGCACATCGGCGCACGGGCCCGAGTCCAGCGTCAGCGAAAGATTGGACAGCCCGTCCGAGCAGCTGTCCGCCCACGCGGTGGTCTGCGGCGCCACGGTGACGACGGCGGCCGATACCGCGGCGATCGCCAGCGCCGCCGCGCACCTTCGTACGGCAGTTCGCGTCATGGGTGGCGAGTATGTCAGTCGGCGACCCTGGCCGACGGCAAATCGGCCGATCGGTCGGCCTGGATCAGCACCCGTGTGACCGGCAAATGGCCGACACGGGCGAACGGCCGCCACCGGGCTTGCGATCTTGCTAGTTTCTGCGGGAGGGGATGCTGCGACGAAAGGGCCGCTGATGTCGGGCAATTGGGGATCGGTGTTGACCGATCTCGTTCCGCTGGCGCTGGTGATCGCCCTGTCGCCGTTCTCGGTCATCCCAGCGGTGCTGGTCCTTGACACTCCGCGCCCGAGGCCGACAGGGTTGGCGTTCCTTGCCGGCTGGCTGGTCGGCATCGCGGTGCTGACGCTGATCTTCCTCGAGGTGTCGAGCCTGGCGGGCGGCCTTCGCGAGAAGCCGCCCAGTTGGGCGTCGTGGCTTCGCATCGTGGTCGGCGCGGCGCTGATCGTGTTCGGGTTCGTCCGATGGTTGCGGCGGAAGCAGTCGGCTCACACGCCGGGCTGGATGAACAGCATGAAGAAGTTCACGCCGGTCAAGGCGATCGCGACGGCCGCAGCCCTGACCGTGATCAACCCCAAGGTGCTGTTCATCTGCGCCGCAGCGGGTTTGGCGATCGGCACCGCGGGGCTGCGCGCGCCGGACTCGTGGGTCGCGGTTGCCTGGTTCGTCGTCATCGCCGGATCTACGGTGGCGATCCCGATTCTCGCCTATGCCGTGGCGGGCAGTCGCCTCGACGAACCGCTTGCGCGGCTCAAGAACTGGATGGAACGCCAACACGCCGTCCTCATCGCCGTGATCCTGGTGGTGATCGGTGTCATGGTGTTGTACAAGGGAATTCACGGACTAGGAGGCTGACAGCCCCAATTCCTCCGCCGGTGCGGTGAGGTAGCGGTTCACCGACGGCGCGATCAGGGGAACGACGTCCTCGGCAGGCAGGTCCGCCAACGGCGCCACCCGCATCACGTAGCGCAGAACCGCCGTGCCGACGAGATTCGTCGCGGCCAGCAGCGCACGCAACCGCGCCTGTTCCCCGCCTCCGATCGCGGCGGACACCGCCGTCAGCACATAGGTCTGCATGAAACCGCGAAACGCATCATGGGCATCGGAGTTCGACGTCGCCGACTGCAACATCGCCACCATCGTCGCGGCGGTGTCCGGATGCTCCCAGATTCCCAGGTACGCCCGAACCATCCTGGTGCCCATGTCGCCGTCACCCTCGGCCAGCGCCCCCGCCAACACCTCCGGGTCGATGATCAGCCGCAGCGACTCCCTGAACAACTCGGCCTTCGACCCGAACAGATAGATCACCATCGACGGATCGACGTGCGCGTCGTCGGCGATCGCCCGCAGCGTCGCCTTCTCGTAGCCCTCGTCGGCGAACCGCTGTTTGGCTGCGCGCAGCACGGCGTCGCGGGATACCGGCTCACCTTGGCGTCTGCCGCGGCGACTCGTCGTTTTCGCTGGCCGGGCCATATGTCGACAGTAACATTTCAATCATTGTTGAAATCTAGTGGGCGTCGCGCTACTCTCTGCACACCGAATAATTCAACGTCGGATGAAAAGTGAGAGAGCCATGACAACGCAGTCGCTCCCCAGGAACACTCACCACGCAGCGCCGGCCCATGAGCCGCCCGCGGCGCTTCGCGCGACCGGCGTCGTGGCGGTGCTCACGGTGGTCATCGCCCTCGTCGCGATCGCCTTCGCACTGCCCGCTGCGCGTTCGAAGCCGCATCAGGTGCCGATCGGTGCCGCCGGCCCGCAGGCGGCAAGCGGTCAGGTCGCCGACCTACTCGAGCACAACGCGCCGGGCGCCTTCGCCATCACCTACTACCCGGGCGAGGCCGCGCTGCGTGACGCGATCCGCAACCGCGATGTCTACGGCGGCATCTCGTTCGGCCCGGATGGCCGCACGTTACTGATCGCCACCGGCGCCAGCCCGGCCGTCGCACAACTGCTCACCCAGGTCGGCACGGGTATTGCACAGCACGCGGGCGCCCAGCTCGAGACCGAGGACGTCGCCCCTCCCACGGCCGACGACCCGCGCGGGGCCGGGCTGGCGGCGTCCGCGCTGCCCATCACGCTGGCCGGACTGCTGCCCGCAATGGCGCTGGTGCTGCTGCTTCGTCGCGAGGTGTGGACCAGGTTCGCGGCCGCGGTGATCTTCGCTGGGCTGGCGGGGCTGACCATCGCCGCGATGCTGACGTTCGTGCTCGGCTCGGTCGACGCGAACTTCGCGGGCGTTGCCGGCGGGCTGACGCTCGGCCTGCTGGCCTCCGGGTTGTCGATGTTGGGCCTCGGTTCGATGTTCGGCAGGGCCGGATTGGCCGCAGGCTCGCTGATCGCCCTCTTGCTGGGCAACCCGCTGTCGGGGCTGGCCAGTGCGCCCGAGCTTCTGCCGAGCGGATGGGGCGCGTTCGGGCAGTGGTTGCCGCAGGGCGCCAACGCCACACTGCTGCGGTCGACGGCGTTCTTCGACGGTGCGGGCGCGACGTCGGCCGTCGCGGTACTGACGCTGTGGGCCCTCGCCGGTGTGACGCTGATCGTCATTGCCGCGGTGCGCGACGGCAAGGGTGCCGCCGTGCGCCGCTGATACCTACACTCGAACGACGTGGGACTCGATGACCGCGACGGGCTGCGGATGCTGCGCGACGCGGTCGACCCACGCCTGGGTGGCCTCGACACGATCC
>DATEIG010000370.1:0-3961 GCA_035279185.1 Mycobacterium sp. | reverse complement strand
ATATCGCTGAAGGACTACTACTCCCAGCTGACCGACGTCGAGCGCGACGAGCGGGAGGAGTTCGTCGTCGACGCCTGCTACCTGATGCGTGACCGGTTACGGGGCGAAGAGGTCTTCGAGACGCTGGGGCTGGACGTCAAGGCATGCGTCGACTGGGTGGAGACCTCACCGATGATGGTCCAATTCCGCTCGCACCTGTTCAGCCGTATCGTCCCGATCGTCAAGGACATCGGCCTATGGGGCGACAAGGTGCAGAAGGCCTTTCGCGACATGGGCGTCCACGATATGGCCAACTTCGACATCGAGGCGCTGATGAAGGCCGACGAGGATCAGGCCGAGACGCTGGACGCGGCACACGCCGAAATGGCCGCCCGTACCCTCGAGGTGGACGAGGCCATCGCCGCAGGCGCCGCGAGCTGACCTAAGGCGCGACCGTTAGCCAGTCCGCGAAGCCCGACGGGTCGTGACGGCCGAGCGCGCCGTGCTCGAACAGGCCCCAGCCCTCAGTCGGTGTGCCGTTGCCTTCGGTGCACACCGCTCGCCCGACGTGGTCGATGACGCCGAAGCCTGCGCGCCCGACGATTGCAGGGTCGGTCATGTCGTAGGTGAGCCGTTCGGTGAACTTGTCGCCCTTCCACACGCCGTGGATCCAGTCCGAGTCACCCCCGTATCCGCCGCCGACGTGAATCGGCACGGGCAGTTTGGATTCCACGTCGAAGCGGACCGGTGTGCCGTCGGCCGCAGTTGCCTCGATGGTGGCGCCGGTCGGTATCCGGGTGCCGGAGGTGTAATGGATTTTCACCCGCGGCCAGCCCAACTGCTCGACGCGGCCGTCCTTCCATATCCGCGTGCAGTCGTTCAGCG
This sequence comes from Mycobacterium sp., assembly GCA_035279185.1. Classification (GTDB taxonomy): domain Bacteria; phylum Actinomycetota; class Actinomycetes; order Mycobacteriales; family Mycobacteriaceae; genus Mycobacterium. Next base: position 3,097 of record DATEIG010000370.1, on the reverse strand, counting down.
ACCGGAACCCGCTCGGCTCCTCCTGGATGATCAGCACGATCGAGAAGTCGTCGAACGCCATCGGCACGTACAGCCACCACATGCCCTCGAACGGCGGATCGGCCGGTCGCCCAGCGGGTTCAGCCTCCCCGATGGGCCGGATGCCCCACGACCGGTCGCGTGTGCCGATCCACACCGACGGGTCGACGGTGATCTCCTCGTCGTCGATGACGACGGTGCCGCTCCACGAACCGACCTGCGCAAAACGCTGAGCGTCCAACGTGATCCGAGTACCCGCCCGGAGAATGTGTCTCTGCTCCTGCACGACGTCGAACAGGCCGTTCCATGTCAGGTCGACGGCCATGCCCTCGGTCTCGTCCATCACGATGCGCAGCCGGTGCAGCGGCTCGCTGACCTCGACACGATAGCCGAGCACGTTCTGGTTCAGCCGATCCTGGTCGATCGCGTCGGAAAGATGCACTGCCGTCTGCACATCGCTCGGCTCCAAGTCGCCGCCGGTGCGGCTCCGGCGACGCACCAGCACGAACGCGTCCTTCACGCCCAGGTTGGGGTAGTACCCGATGCCGGTGATCAGGAAGATGTCGCCGGTGCGGTCGTGGGCGTTGAAATAGGACCGGTCGTAGAAGTTGCGATCCGAGCTGCCGGGCCAGGCGATGGGTTGCGGGATCTGGTGAACGGGGAATTCGTCCATGGGGCCGAGCATCAGGCTTCACCTCCGATGAGGCGCCGCAAGAGGGCGCCGTGGTAGAAGAGCGTTTCGACATCGTCGGGCTTCTCGATCTCGCCGAAGCGAACCCGGCGGGCGCTGGTCCGCATGAACACGCAGCACCAGATCACCCCGGAGTACACGTAGAACCAGTTCAGATCGCCCAGCGTCACACCCGTCTTCTCGGCGTAGGTGGCCTTCACGTCCTCCTCGCGCATGAAGTCGGGCAACCCAGGCATGCCGGCCAGCCCGGCGAGCTCTTGGAAGACCATGTGTGCGAACACCATCCAGGCGGCGTCCATCTCGCGCGGACCGAGGGTGGCCATCTCCCAGTCCAGTACTGCGACCGGCCGGAAATCCTCGTAGAGAACGTTGCCCACCCGCGAGTCGCCCCAGATCAGCACCGGCTGCGTGGCCGCGACGTCGGACGGCCAGTTCGCGTCGAGCCAGTCGAGTGCCTCCTCGACGAGCGATGAGCGGCCGATGTCGGGCACCGCGAACTGGTACCACGACTTCAGCCAGTCGAGGTTGCGGCGCAACGCATTCGGCTCGTCGCCGTCCTTCAGGAACGCGAACGTCGTCTCCGCATCCGGTATCGAGTGCAGCTTGGCCAGCACGTCGACGGTGTTGTCCTGCAGCGCCCGCTGCGACTCGGCGGGGGAGTCGGCGAACCAGTTGCCGCCGAAGGTGTAGGGCATCACGTCGGGCGGCACCACCCCTGACACGTAGTCCATCAGGAAGAACTGTGTGCCCAGCACGTCGCCCGTCGGCTCGAGCCAGCGTACCTGCGGCACGGGCACATCGGTCTTCTCGCCTACCAGCCGGATCACGTCGAACTGGTGGTCCATGCGGTACGACGCGAACACCGGCACGTCTTCTTCGGCCGGAGCGACGCGGGCCACCCACTTCTCCTCGTGGTCGCGGCCGTCGGCCGTCCACCGTCCGGTGAGGATGATCGTCTCCGATGACATGCCGTTGGAGTCGACGCCACTTTCGACGGTCACGTCGGGTTTGGTGCCGCCGGGCATCACGGTGGACAGCCACTGCGACATGACGTCGGGCAGCGTGCTGATGTCGCGGGCGGAGCGCTGGAGTCGGCCGACGTCTTCGACAGCCGGTTCTGTAGCCACGGTTCTTCCTCCGGCCTAATTACGATACGGTGGGTAGCGTTATGAAAGCAGACCCGGTTTCGATTGACAAGGGGCCCGCATCAGCGGGACGGCCGAGGGACCCGCGTATCGACGCTGCCATACTGCGCGCGACGACGGATCTGCTTGTGGAAATCGGCTATTCGAATCTGACCATGGCCGCGGTGGCAGAGCGGGCGGGCACCACGAAGACGGCGCTCTACCGGCGGTGGTCGAGCAAGGCGGAGCTCGTCCACGAGGCGGCCTTCCCCGCCGCGCCGACGGCGATCGAGACGCCGCCGGGAGATTTCCGTGCCGACGTCCGCGCGATGATTGCCGCGACCAGGGACGTGTTCACCAGCCCGGTGGTGCGTGCCGCGCTGCCCGGTCTGCTCGCCGACATGACCGCCGACGCCGAGCTGAACGCGCGCGTGATGGGCCGCTTCACCGAAGTCTTCGCCGCGGTGCGGGCGCGGCTGGCCGAGGCGCTGGCCCGTGGCGACGCACACGCCGACATCGACCCGGAGCGGCTGATCGAGGTGATCGGTGGCGCGACGATGCTCCGCCTGCTGCTCTGGCCGGAGAAGGATCTCGACGACGACTGGGTTGACCAGACGACCGCCATCGTCGCTCACGGTGTGATTGCCTGACACCGTGGTCCGTCAACCGTTTCCCACCGACTGGCGGCGGGCGCTGATGCTCGTCCCGCATCCCGACGACATCGAATGGGGCTGCGCCACCGCGGTCGCCAAGTGGACGTCACAGGGTAAGGACGTGCACTACGCGCTGGCCTGCCGAGGTGAGGCGGGCATCGAGGGGATGACGCCCGAAGAGACGGGGCCGTTGAGGGAACGCGAGCAGGTCGAAGCCTCGGCAATCGTCGGCGTCCACGATGTGCGGTTCTGGGACTTCCCCGACAGCGAGATCGTCGACACGCCCGCGCTACGGGCCAAGATCGCCGAGACGATCACCGAACTGGCGCCGGATGTGGTGATCACCCTGTACAGCGGACCGGAGTGGGCGCCGGGGGCGCCGAACCAGCGCGACCACATCGAGTTCTCCAATGCTGTTGCCGCCGCTTACGACTCGCTGCCCGACAAGCCGCGGTGGTTCTTCGAGCATGGCCCGCACGGAACCCACGGCGAGACCGTCGACGACTTCATCGAGGTCGGTGTGGACGCCCTGGTTGCACATGAGGTCTACCTGTCGGTCGTCGATCCGGACACCCCGGTGCGCGAGCAGGCGCGCAAGGTGGTGGACATGA
>DATEIG010000369.1:0-15398 GCA_035279185.1 Mycobacterium sp. | reverse complement strand
GGGGTCCCAGCCCTTGTTGAATTCGGTCTGCGAGTCACCGGTGCCGCCGAGGCTGTCACCGACCGCAAGGCGGGTGAACCCGATGTTCGGGTGCTCGACGCGCCACGCCTCGACCAGCTTGTCCAGCGCGGCTTTGGTGACGGCATAGGACCCGAGGAACGGCCACGGTCCGCCATAGGACGCGCTCAGCGACGACAGGTACACCGCAGACCCGGCCGATTCGGCAAGATGCGGCGCTGCGGCAGCGGTGATGAGCGAGGCGCCGGTGACGTTCGTCGCGAACAACTGCGCCCATTGCTCGGGTGTCACATCGCTCAGGGGAGCCAGAACGCCCATACCGGTGGTGTAGACGAGCGCGTCCAAACCGCCGAGGGCGTCGACGACCTCCGCGATCGCCCTCTGGCACAACGCTGCGTCGGTGACGTCGCACGCCACCGCGACGGCGCCGCTCCCGGCCTCGTCGACGGCTTTGACGAGGCGGTCATGCCGCCGCGCGAGGAATGCGACCTGAGCGCCCCGTTGTGCCAGGCCGATGCCGATGCTCCGGCCCAGTCCTGCCGAAGCTCCGACGACGGCGACTCGCACGGCGGGCCTGTCAGACATGGGTCTCCCTACGAACAGTGGACGAGAGGAACATTATCAGCCCAGGAGAGTGACTATATGCGATAGACGATAACGGACGTTTCCGTCAGCGGCGCAGGACTTTGGGGGACTCGACCGCGAAGCTCAGCAGGAGGCGGTCGAGGACCTTTGCGGCCCGCTTGCGTGCTCGAGACGGCTGTGCGGCGTGTGCCACCAGCAGGGCGCCTTCCTCGAGCGCCGCGACGACCATGTGGGTCAACTCCCCAACGGGTTGGTCCTCGATGGCGCCTTCGGCGATCGCTTCGCGGACCATCTCGTTGATCAGGGCGATGCTGTTGTCCTCCTGGATGGCACGCAGCGTCTGCCAGCCGAGGACCACTGGGCCGTCGAGGAGCATCACCCGCTGCACCTCGGGTTCCAGTGCGGACTCGAGGAAACCGTGCAGGCCCGCGGATAGCCGTTCCCACGAGTCGGCGCCACGCGGCGGCGAAGCCAGCGAGCGCAATGTCAGGTCACGCTCGACCTCCTCGAACACCGCGCGAAAGAGCTCCGCTTTGTCCTTGAAGTGGTGGTAGAACGCGCCTCGGGTGCCCACGCCCGAGGTGCTCACGAGTTCGCCGATGCTCGTGTTGAAGAAGCCTCTCTCGACGAAGAGGGCGCGGCCGGCGTCGATGAGGTCGCGCCGCGTCCGGTCGCCGCGGGCCCGCCGTTCGACATCGGTTCCGCCGCGCTTCGCCATGACGAGCATCCTAGCAACCTTCATGTTGTATGTTGCGGGTATGGCAGATGAGGAGATCCGCGCCTACGGATCGGTGGCGCCATTGAAAGTGGGCCTGCTCAACGACTATCCGACGCAGCAGGGCACCGACAACGACACGCTGGACACCCTGCGGCTGGTGTTCGACGAAGCCGTCGATGCAGCCGTCGTCGATCGGCCGATCGAGCTGATCGAACGCCACGTGATCGGCTTGCCCAACGGCACATATCAGGCTGTCGAGCGCGGCTACGACGAGCTCGTCGCCGAAGGCTGCCTTGCCATCTTCGGGCCGTACGTATCGGACAACGCCGTCCCTTTGACCACGCACGCCGAGCGGGTGGCCAAGGTCCCCAACATCATTCTGTCGGGCTCTGAAGGTGCGTTGAGCGAATGGACCTTCGCGCTGAACAACGGCTCGATGCCCGAGGAGCCGGTGATGCTCGCCGCGGTGATGCTCGGTGACGGCCGCTCACGGATTGCGATTGCCTATGAGGCGTCGTTGATCGGCAAGGAGTACCTGTCGTTCGCCGAGAAGGCCTACTCCGCAGCCGGTCTCACTGTCGTCGCTACGATCGCCATTCCCCAGGTGGAGGCCGACAAGGCCGAGGCGGTCAAGGCGCTTCGCGCCGCCGGACCCGATGCGCTCGTCCACGTCGGCTTCGGGCACGGTCTGTGGGGGTTCTCGGACGCTCTGCTCGCGGCGGGGTGGGACCCGCCCCGCTACACCACCACGGCGTTCGAGATGGCGCACATCAATGCCGAGTGGATGCGACACCTGCGCGGATGGATCGGGCTGGACAGCTACGACGAACGCAACGAGGTCGGGCAAGCCTTCCTCGACCGGTTCGAGGCCCGCTACGGCCGCAGGCCCGGACACTCGATGCCAGGCCTGGTCCATGACGTCGCCACTGTCATCGTCCGCGGCCTCGCCGCGGCCCGGCCACTGACCGGAGAAGGGGTGAAGTCCGGTATCGAGCAGGTCAAGCTCGTTCCCGCCGCCAGCGGGGCGCCGGGAACGTTCCTGCGATTCGGCCGTTTCATCCGACAAGGCTGGCTCGGGTCGGACTATCTGATCGCCAGGCGCGTGCTCCCCGACGGCTCGGACCATGTCTTCCATGCCGCGCCGAGCGACAACATCTCACGTGCGGTCGGCGGTGCCCGCTAGCTGTATCGCGCCGAACACCGGAGCCGACACGATTCCCACGGGCGCGGCCAGCACGTCGGGGATGGCGCGCACCGCGCTCATCGCGATCATCAGGTGCCCCGGCTCGGCGTGCGTGCCGTCGGCCGGCTTGTCGTCCCAGCCGACGTCGAGCTGCAACTCGAAACTCGGCTTGCCCGTGATCACGGCGCGGATCAACGGGGCCTTCTCGCCGGGCTTCAGCGGTGTCAATCCCCACTGGGGCAGATCGCGCGTCAGGACCCACTCCTCGTGGACGGCGAGCAGCGGCCTGCCCGCCCAATGGCCCACCCACGAGAATCGTTGTCCGACGACGGTTCCCGCTTCGATGGTGCCCGCGCGGACCTCGATGTCGTGGGGCAGCGTGGTGGCGTCGACGGAGACGTCGACATGTGTCAGGGTCACACCGAGGACATCCGCGGTGGCGTTGAGTGCCTGCCGGTAGGCCAGGTCGAGCTTCTTGATGATGACCGAATCGGCGCTCACGTCCTCGGGCGGGCGCCCCATACCCATGAGATCGACGAGCATCGGCCGGCTGTCGACGGCGGAGACGTCGGTGGCCTCATACAGGTCGATGCGGTCGATCGTCTTGGACAGTGCCGTCACCGTCGCAACGAGACGCTCGAACATGAAGCCGGGGTTCTCGCCCGCAGCGTGAAACCGAGACCCTCCCGCCCGGCAGGCGTCGGCGAAAGCGGCTTCGGTGTCCGCGCCGTACGTGGGCAGGTGGTTGTAGGAGGTGGTGGTGATGACACTGGTGCCTGACGCGAGCAGCCGGCAGATGTCCTCGGCGTTGGTTTCCACGGCGTGGGCCTTGCTCGCTGTGTGGATGACGACGTCAGCGCCGAGCGCGAGGATCTGGTCCTTGTCGGTCGTGGCCAGCACGCCCGTGGTGGGTGCCAGACCGCACAGCGCTCCGGCATCCTGCCCGGCCTTGGCCGGGTCGTACACCAATACTCCCACCAGCTGATAATCGTCGTTCTCGATGAGTTCGGCCAACGCCGGTGTGCCCACCGCGCCCGTTGCCCACTGCACCACGCGAGTTACCAATCGAACGCTCCTGGTTCAAGTTTCGCGGAACCGCCGGTCGCGGATTCCTTCAACCTACATCATGTAGGTTTCAACCGACACGATGTATGTTGTTTGGGTCGACACAGCACTGGAGGGAGCCGTCCCATGGCAGAGCCGGCGACCGTGGAGGAACTCGAACAGAGCATTCGGGACGCTCAGGACCGTTTCAACGCCGGGATGGGCGCCGACGGCGACGCGTCGCCCTACCCGCTGCTGAAGACGTTGCGCGCCCAGGCGGCGGTGCATGCGGGCTGGCCGGAGATGGGCATGATCGGCAATTCCGGTGACGGGCCGCCGACTTTCACTGCGTATTCGTTCGACGCGGTCAAGGCGATCTTCACTGACAACGTCACGTTCAGCACGCGGTGTTACGAGGACGTGGTGCGGCCGCTTCAAGGCCCGACGATTCTCGAGATGCAGGAACCCGAGCATGCCGTCTACCGCAAACTGCACGAGTTCGCCTTCGCCCGCTCGTCGATGAAGCGGTGGGACGCCGAACTCGTCGGTCCGCTGGTGGACGCGACCATCGCGAACTTCCGGGACGCGGGGCGTGCCGACCTCGTCGACGCCGTCTTCATGCCGATCCCGGTGCGGGTGATCGCTGCGCTGCTCGGCCTACCCGACAGCGACATCCTGCAGTTCCACCGACTTGCCATCGACCTGCTTGGCTTCCGCGCCGACATGGACCGTGCGCTGTCTGCGTCGGCGGAGATGAAGGAGTACTTCGTCGGCATCCTCGCCGACCGGCGCAAGGCACCGAGGGACGACATGGTGTCGATCCTCGCCGCGGCAGAGGTGAACGGCGTCAGGATGTCCGACGAGCAGATCTACGGGTTCATGCGGAATCTCCTGCCCGCAGGTGCCGAGACGACGTCTCGCTCCACCGCCAGCTTGGCGATGGCGCTGTTGACCCACCCGGACCAACTCGATGCCGTGCGCGCCGACCGCAGCCTGCTTCCGCAGGCCATTGAAGAGGGAATCCGTTGGGAGACGCCACTGCTCAACTTCATGCGGGAGGTCACCTGCGACGTCGAGATCGGTGGGGTGAACGTCCCGAAGGGTGCGACGATGATGTTGAGCTTGGGAAGCGCCAACCACGATGAGACGCGCTGGAACGAACCCGAGGACTTCGACATCTTCCGGGAGCGGAAGCCGCACATCGGGTTTGCGCACGGTGCACATGTATGCCTCGGCATGCATCTCGCACGGCTCGAGAGCACGAAGATCTTCAACGCGCTCTTCGACCAGCTGCCGAACGTGCGGCTCGACCCTGACGCGCCCCCACCGTTCATCACCGGCACGATGTTCCGATCGCCACCGCGCCTCGACGTGGTCTGGGACTGAGGGGACGACGATGACACGAGTGATCCAATGGGCCACCGGCGTCACCGGCATGATGTCGTTGCGACACGTGCTGGGCAGGCCGGATCTGGAGCTCGTCGGCGTACGGGTGTATGACCCGGCAAAGGCCGGTCTCGACGCCGGAGTGCTGTCCGGTCTGCCCGAGGTCGGCGTGCTGACGACCGACGACCGCGACGCGATCATCGGCGCCGACGCCGACGTCGTGCTCTACATGGGCAAGGTCGAGACCGACACACCGGGATGCTTCGCCGACGTCTGCGATCTGCTCGCGTCAGGAAAGAACGTCGTCGCCACCGGCAGTCGCTTCATCCATCCCCGCTCGTTGCACGCCTCGCTCGCCGACAGTATCGAAAAGGCCTGCCGGGCAGGCAGTTCGTCCTTTCTGGGACTGGGTCTCTATCCGGGTTTCTTCGGAGAGTCACTGGTGCCGGTCCTCGCCCGACTCACCGAGAGCACCACCCGCATCAGTGTGCGCGAGGTGCTGAACTACTCGACGTACGGCAGCCATGACCTCGTCTTCAATGCCATGGGCTTCGGCCACGCACCCGACGACACCGCCCCGCTGCTGACGAATCCGGACTATGCCGCTAGCGCGTGGATCGGCAGCGCGACGGTGCTTGCCAGCGCGCTGGGGTTGGAGATCCGCGGATTCGAGGGGTTCCGGGAGGTGGCGACGACACCGCGACCACTGACTGTCGCGGCGGGCGAAATCGCCGCTGGAACCGTCGGCGCCATGCGCTTCGGTGTCGAAGTCGACTGCGGGGAAACCGTTCTGGCTGTCGAGCATCTCACCCGAATGGCTGACGACCTCGCCCCCCAGTGGCCGACGGAGATCGGTTACGAGGTGACGCTCGAGGGCAGGCCCACCATGCGACTGCACCTCGTGATCGGCTCGGACGGTGAAGACCACTCCGAACAAGGGTGCTTGGCGACGGCCATGCATGCGATCAACGCAATTCCGGCTGTGACGGCTGCGGCGCCCGGTCTTTACGACCTGTCGACCATCGCGCCGTTCACACCGCACTGGGCCAACCGGGCGGCTGTGTCGGCCCGTTGAGGAGGTCCGAAGGGCGCTCCGCCGGTTCAGCGGCCGTTGCCGAACCCGGTGTAGCTGCGAATCAGCGGGAGGTCGGCCATCGTCGCGAAGCCGGGAGGTGCCGCGCAGACGGCAGGAATCGAATTGACCACCTGCAGGGCGACGGTCACCAGGCCGGCTCGGACGTGCTCCTCGATCGACGCCTGCCGTTCGAAACTGGCCAGCGGGAAGAAATGTGTGCGCATCGACGGGTCGCCCTCGATGGTCAGTGTCCAACCGTCCAGAGGTTTCGGCCAATGATCGGGGTAGTCACCGCCGACCGTCCACAGCGTCTCGAACTCGATGAGCGTCTCACCACCGCGATGGCCGACGAAGTTCCACCGTTGTCCCGCCGTCGTTCCCGCCCTCACCGTATGTCCGAACATGTCGAAATCCCGTCTGGCGGGCACGGTTTCGAGAGATACCGAGACGTCGTCGATGTCGGCGTTCAACGCGTCGGAGATGAACCACGTCTGCTCGACGAACAACTTCGTCAGGAATTCCAGGTAACGGTTCGCGGTCGGCGTCACCTCGTCGGGCGGCCGGCCGAACCACATGCCGTCGAAGGTGATCTCGGTGCTTTCCCACAAGGTCCAGTCCGCTCGCTCCTGAAGAGTCAGGCGATCGATTGTGCGGCTCATACCCGAAAGGGCCAACGGCAGCACACCGGACAGATTTCCCGGGTTGAGCCCGCTGCCGTGGATCGTGGCGCCGCCCTTGTTGCAGGCCGCCAACAGCTTGTCGCGCTCAGCTTCGGGAATGCGGCGCGGGTGGAACAGGAAAGAGGGGGTCGCGACGTTCTTACCGCTCGCCAGAAGCGCGCAGACGTCGTCGAGGTCGGTGAACGACGGCGCATAGAGCACCAGATCGGCGTCGAGTGCGATGATGTGCGCGACGTCGGTCGTCGCGGTGACGCCGATGGGCGGCCTGCCGACCAGGGTGCCGATGTCCGCCCCGTCCTTGGCGTCCGAGTAGACGCGTGCACCCACCAATTCGAGGTCCGGCCGATGATCCAGGATCGTGGTGATCATCTCGGTGCCCACCGCGCCCGTGGCCCACTGGATGACTCGCAGCGGCTTCGTGCTCGCGGTCAAGCGTCGGCTCCCTTCAACGACATCGAATCCTGACACGGTATCGCCGGTGATAACGTTTGTTCTCATAAAGTGTGAATCGGGTTCTCGGAGGGTGGCGAAGGAGCGGCCATGAACGATGTGCTGGGTTACGAAGGCAAGTCAGTCGTTGTCACGGGTGCCGCCTCTGGCATGGGGGAAGCGACAGCACGCATCCTTGTCGACCTCGGAGCCGACGTCACGGCGTTGGACATCAAGGACACCGCGGTCCCCGTCGCTCGTGCACTCAGGATCGACCTGCGTGACCGCGCGAACATCGAGGAGGTCGCGGCAGCTATCGACGGACCGATCGACGGCCTGTTCAGCTGCGCCGGCCTGCCGGGACCGCCCTTCAGTGAATGGGACACGATCCTGGTCAATTTCGTCGGTGCCAGGCACCTCGCGGAGCAGCTGGTTCCGAAGATGTCCGGGGGTTCCGCCATCAGCGTGATCTCGTCGTCAGCTGCGATCGGATGGCAGGACCACATCACAACGATCACCGGCCTGCTCGAAACCGACGGATTCGACGCCGCCGTCGAGTGGTTGAGCGCCAACGAGAAGAAGTGGTCGTGGAGCGGTTACGCCTATTCGAAATACATCATCGACGCCTGGGTCGGTTGGTGGTACCCGGAATTGGGACGACGGGGAGTTCGGATCAACTGCATCAACCCCGGTCCCACGGAGACCGCGATGATGCCGGCTTTCCAGGAACTGATGGGCAAGGAAACCGTCGATGACGCGATCGGTCCGGTCGGGCGGTATTCCACGGCCGAGGAACAGGCCTGGCCATTGGTGTGCCTCGGCAGCCCGAGGCTGAGCTACGTGGGCGGGACCGTCCTGTGGACCGACGGCGGGTGGAACGGAGCGATGACGATGGGCCGACACAAAGCGCAGTGGGCCGACACCGCTGCCGATCAAATGGCCAAGAAGCGCTGATCGTGCCTCAGATGAAGTCAGATCCGCCGTCGACGTTGAGCGTGGCCCCGGTGACATAGCCGTTGCGCCGCGACGCGAGATACGCGGTGGCCGAGGCGATCTCCTCGGGCAGGCCGGCGCGGCCGATGTCACAGGGATGGCCGTAGGTGTTCTCCACCCACGCCATCACGTCATGCGGGTCGGCCGAGTTCAGGCCTTCGGCGGCGAGGACGTCTTTGAGTATCTCGGTGAAGCTGGCGGTGACGATGGTGCCCGGACACACGCAGTACACGAGGATCCCCTCGGGGCCCAGGCTCTTCGAGAGGTTCTTGGTGAAGCTCGACAGCGCCGCTTTACTAGCCGTGTAGGCGACGAGTCGCGGGCTCTGACGTTGGATCGAGTGCGCCGACAGGGTGACGATGCGTGCCCACTCAGCGGCACGCAGCATCGGGAGCGCGGCCCGCACGGAACGGACCGCGGACATGGTGCCGAGGTCGAAGGCGTCGTGCCAATCGTCGTCGTCGAGTTCCTCGAACGGACCCGCACCGGGCCCGACGGTGTGCACCAGGACGTTGAGCGTGCCCCACTTCTCCCGCACCGCTGCGTAACCCGCGGCGATCGATTCGCCATCGGCCATGTCGACGCTCAAGGGAAGCACCTCGGGTGCCCCGGCCGCGCGGATGCGCTCCGCCGCCGCGTCCAGTCCGCCCTTGCCGCGCGCCATGATCGCCACCGATGCCCCCTCGGAGCCGAGTGTTTCCGCGATCGCCAGTCCCATGCCCTTGCTGCCGCCGGTGACCACGGCGGTGGCACCTGAATAGCCGAGATCCATGTTTCTTCAGCGCTCCTTTACCGAGTGAGCATCGATGATCGAACGGATCGAGCGACGACACCTGCCGCACTCCGACCCCGCGCCGCACACTCTAGAGACCTGGCGACACGTCGTGGCCCCGGCTGCAACGGCCGACGAGACGGTCTCGATCGTCACACCGACGCACAGGCAGACGTACATCAGTGCAGATCCGTCCCGCTGGTCTCGGCCAATCGCATGGCGTGCACGAATCGGCCGACGAAGACAGGCGGATACGCGCCGATGCCGGCGGCGGCCAGCCAGTCCGACGCGATGGGAGAGTTCGACGCCCATTGCGCTGCGGTCTTCTCGCTCGCCAACTGCTGGAGGAACATCACCTCGTCCTGAGTGTCGAAGGCGCGGTAGATCAGCGTTCGCCGGATGTCAGCGTTGGCGAACTCATCGAGCGATTCACGCACGCGGGCCATGAATTCCTCGACGTCGTCGACCCGGATGACGGCTGAAACCACGACTTCGCGCCCGGGCGGGGGAGGCTCGCCGATATCGAACCGCTCGACGGCCTCACCGGCGAACACCGCAGGCAGGTCCTGCACACCGACAGCGTCGAACCACTCGAAGAAGGAGCGTGACCGCAGCAGGTCAAGCAGCGGCTGCTCGGAGCGCAGTCCGATGACGACGAGGACATGTCCCGGCTCGGCGATCGACTCGTACACGAACGCGTACCGGGCACCGAGGTCGCGGAGGCTCTCCTCGTGTCGCGCGAGCACGGGGCCGATGCGGTGGGATTCGGGTATGTGGAATTCCACGGCGAACACGAAGCTTTGGGCCACGTCAGCTCCTTCGTCCGCATGAATCTCTAGATCAGTTAGCATTCTCGCATGTGAGAATAGAGGTTCTCATTGGGAGGTGACGTGATCTACTTCTCCGACCAGGTCGTGTTGGTCACCGGCGGCGGTGCCGGTATAGGCAGGGCGACCGTGGCTGCGTTCGCCGACTGCGGGGCAACGGTCGTCGTTCTGGAGATCGATGCGGATCGGGCCGCGGAGGTTCGCCAGGCCTACGAGGGCCGGGTGCTGGTGGTCGAGGGGGATGCGGCCGACGCCGCGCACGTCGCCGCCCTGGCCGAGGTCATCGCCGACCGCTACGGTCGGTTGGACGTCCTGGTGAACAATGTCGGTCACGTGGTGACCCGGCCGATGCGGTTCGAGAATCTCAGCGACGACCAGATCGACCACATCTACCGGCTGAACCTCAAGCACATTTTTCTGGTCACGCGCGCCGTGTTGCCCTTGTTGCGTGCCGCGGAGCGGTCGCCGAGCATCGTGAATGTCTCGTCGGTCGAGGCGTTGAGAGGCATACCGGGGTTCTCGGTGTACGGAGCGTTCAAAACGGCCATCACCGGCTTCACCATGAGCCTCGCTCTGGAGCTTGGGCCAGAAGGTATCCGGGTCAATGCGGTGGCACCGGAGACGACCGACAGCGCGCAGATCGTCCTCGACGACTTGATCCACCCGTCGCAGCGCCACAACATCGAGCGCTGGATCCCGCTGGGTCGATTCGGCAGACCGGAGGACATTGCGGGGTGCGTGCTGTTCCTTGCCAGTCCACTGGCGGGGTGGGTGACGGGCACCGTGGTGCGCGCCGACGGGGGGTCGTTGGCAGCAGCGGGCTGGTATCGCGACGACCGAGGTAAGTGGACGAACATGCCGGTGATCAAGGGCAACAGCGCGCGTGCCGCCGAGTAGCGGAAAATCTGGCTGCACACAGCTGATAACGCCTATTCTCGGCATGTGACATACAGGGTGAAGGTTGATCCGTACTACGATCCATTCGATTTCGACATCGACGACGATCCCTATCCCGTATGGAAGCGGTTGCGCGACGAAGCACCGCTGTACCACAACGCGAAATACGGCTTCTATGCGCTCAGCAGGCACTCGGATGTCGCTCGCGAATTGGTCAACTGGCGCGATTACCGGTCGGGTAAGGGCACGACCGCCGACATCATCCTCAACGGTGTCGACGTGCCGCCGGGCATCATCCTGTTCGAGGATCCTCCGATCCACGACCTGCACCGGCGGCTGCTCTCCGGAGTCTTCACACCGCGGCGGATGGCGGCGATCGAGCCGCTGGCCAGAGAGTTCTGCCGACGAGCTCTCGAACCGCTGAGCGCTTCCGACGGGTTCGACTTCATCGCCGACCTCGGCGCCTGGATGCCGATGCGCACCATCGGTTACCTCCTTGGCATACCCGAGGACAGACAGGTGGCGATCAGGCAGAACACGGACCGCATGCTCGAGCTCTCCGACGCCGAACTCGCACACGTGGCGGATGACGTGTTGACTCGGCAGGGCTCGATGCTCGAGGAGTTCATCGACTGGCGCTACGACCACCCCTCCGACGATCTGATGACCGAACTGGTCAACGCGGAGGTCGAGGAACCCGACGGCGGCAGACGGCGGCTGACGCGCGGAGAAGTGCTCACCTACACCGGGACGATCGTCGGTGCGGGCAACGAGACCACGACGCGATTGATCGGCTTTGCCGGACAACTCCTGTCGGACCACCCGGACCAACGCCGGGCGCTGGCCGCGGACTTCAGTTTGATACCGAATGCTGTCGAAGAGGTATTGCGATACGAGGCGCCGTCACCCGTGCAGGCACGGTGGGTCGCCCGCGACGTCGAACACTACGGCCAAACAGTCCCCGAAGGTTCGGTCATGTTGCTGCTCAACGGATCTGCCAACCGGGACGAACGCCAGTATCCCGACGCCGACCGGTTCGACGTCCGTCGGCAAGCCGCGCATCTGTCGTTCGGGCACGGTATCCATTTCTGTCTGGGCGCGGCACTTGCGCGGGTACAGGCGCGCATCGCACTCGAAGAAGTGCTCACCCGGTGGCCCGACTGGGAGGTCGACTACGCCAACGCGAAGCGGGCCCACACCACCAGTGTCAGGGGTTGGGCCAGCCTGCCAGTGAAAGTGTGACGTGACCGAAATCGCCGACTCCGGCGAGGATTCGGTCCAGCTCGGGACCGCCCGCACATTTTCGCCATGGCCGGCCCGGGTGGGATGGGGTCTGTTCGGCGGCGCCTATCTGGTTTTCGCGACGGTGACGATTGCGACCATTCAGTCTGGTCTCCACGGTGACCCCACCCGGACTCATCCAAATCCGGGCCCCGCGCCATATCCGCCGTTTCTCGGCTTCGACAACTGGCCGCTCGCCGTTTCAATCAGCTCGATTCCGATGGCGGTCGGCTTGATCTCCGTGCTGGTGTGGCTGTCCTGGCGGCAGCGCAGGGTGCACTGGGCGGTCATCATCGCCTTCGCAGGCCTCGTCACCGGTGCACTCGACCCGCTTGCGAACTGGGCGACGTTCGCGTTCTTCGATCCCCGCATGCTGCACTTCCCGTTGACGTGGCCGTACGTGAACATCTCGCCGAATCTCGAACCGGCACTGGCGTTTCTCGGCGGATACGCAGCCTATTACCTCCTGAACGGGCTGGGCTTCCTGCATCTGCACGACCGGCTGCTCGATCCGTTGATGCGACGATTCGATCTGCTCACCGAACACCGGCTCGTGCGGGTGTTCGTCGGTGCGACGCTGATCGCCATCCCGATCAACGGCGCCATCCAGTTCACGTGGATGCGCGCAGGCATCTTCTTCTACACCGAAGCCGTCGGCCCCGTGCTTCAGATCGGCCACATCCACTTTCCGCTGATCATGGCTGTCTATGACTCGTTGATCTTCGGCATGGTGGCGGTGATGTGTGTCCGGGACGGGGCCGGCGAACTCGTGCTGATCAATCGCATCGCCCAACGGTTGCCATCGCGCGGGGGACGACCAAAAGTCACTCTCACCCGGCAGCTGTTGGTGTCCGTGACCGTCGGGTTGGTGACGTTCGCCTTGCCGTTGGTGGTGCTTGCGGGCCTGCGCGAAGCGCGGCTTTCCCAACCGGCCTTCGACAAGAACCCGTATCCGACGGTGAACCTCTACGACCCGTACGGACACCTCGAAGAGGCGGGCAAGCCGGGACCGTTCTACCGGTGACGGCGTGCGGTCAGATTCCCGTCACACCAACGTCGACGGGGATCGCGGCGGCCGTGACGTATTTCGCCTGGTCGGAGGCCAACCATGCCACAGCGTCCGAGACGTCCTCGGGCATCATCACGGTATCGGGAAGCAGCTGTTTGGTGATGCCGTGCCGGAGAACGGGGTTCGTCTTCGCGGCATCGGTCATCGCCTCGACCAACTCCACGCTGCCCATCGGAGTCACCACAGAACCGGGATGCAGGCTGTTGACGCGGATCTTGTGCTTGCCGAGCTCGGCGGCGAACGCACGGGCCAGCCCGACTATCGCATGCTTGCTTGCGGTGTAGGCGATCATGAACGGTTCCATGGTCAACCCCGCCGCGGACCCGATGAGGATGATCGAACCGCCGCGCCCGCCGGCGATGATGTGCTTCGCCCCGGCCATCACGGTGTTCCATGTGCCGACGAGGTTGATGTCGATGGTGTCTTGAAAGTCGCGCGGCGACACCTGATCCCAGGCTCCGGGTACACAGATGCCGGCGTTGGCGACAATGACGTCGAGCCGGCCCAACTCGGTGACTCCTCGTTCGACGGCCGCGCACAGCCCGTCGTGATCGCGGGTGTCGGCCGCCGCTGTCACGGCGCGCCGTCCGTTGGCGGACACCAGCTCCGCCGTTTCGGCCAGGTCTTCGGGCGTGGGGGAGTCGTAGTGGACGCTGGGTGGCAGGGGCCCCGCGATGTCGACGAGAATCACGTCGGCACCCTCGGCGCTGAGCCGCGCCGCGTGCGCTCGCCCCTGTCCGCGCGCCGCGCCCGTGACGAGCGCGACCTTGTCCGTCATATCTGGCACATGCGTACGTTACCGCACTGAGAATCATGATTTCGATATCGGAGAACAGGCGTTGGCGGGCGGAGTACGGTCGGACCCATGGGTGTGCTGACCGGCAAGACCGCGTTCATTCTCGGGGCCTCGGCGGGCATCGCGCGGGCGAGCGCGAAACTGCTCGCCGCTGACGGGGCGACACTGTTCCTTCTCGGGAGGTCGAATCGACGGCTGGAGGAAACCAGGGAGAGCATTCTCGAGGCCGCTGCCGATGCGGAAATCGTGCTCTGCAAGGGTGATCCCGAGGACGAGGACACGGTGCGATCCGCCGCTCAGGCTGCCCACGATGTCCATGACCGGCTGAACATCGTCGTCGGCACAGTAGCCGCAGGCGGCACGGGGCCGCTCATCGAACAGGATCTCGACACCTTCACCGACTTCGTCATGGGAAACCTCCGGTCGAACTTTCTCGCCTTGCGGTACTCGGCGCCCCTGATGAGCGACGGCGGATCAATCGTGTTCATCTCATCGACCTCGTCGAAGATCCCGATGGAGGGGCTGGGGCATTATTCAGCGGGCAAGGCCGCACTCGAGATGCTCATCCGCGTTGCCGCCTCCGAACTGGGTCCGCGCGGAATACGGGTGAACGCGGTACGACCGGGTTTGACCGAAGCGGCAACCACCCAGGGGTACATCCATCTCGAGGAGCTGACGACGAGCTTCCTGGAACGGGTCCCGCTCGGAAGGCTCGGCGTGTCCGACGACATCGCTCCCGGGGTGCGCTATCTGGCGGGTCCTGAATCCAGCTGGATGACGGGCCAGAGCTTCGCCATCGACGGAGGCAATGAGGTTCGCGGTGCACCGCGTGGCCCGATGTTCACCGTCTAGGTGAGGTCGAACGCGTTGCGCGGTGCGGTGATCGGCAGATCCAGCGACGTCGCGATTCCCGGTGGGGCCTCCACGACATAGGGAATGGCGTTGACGACGCGCATTGCCGTCGCCTCCATCGCGTTGGCGTTCGCCGACTCCGCCGTGTCCTCGGTGCCGAGCCGCAGATCACACTGCATGTGCGGTTGCCCCTCGATGATGAGGCGGTACGTGCCGTTGGGAGCTGTCGCCCACTCGGGCGCCAGGTCCGGGGCCATGCGGTTGATGTGCTCGATGGTGATAGCGGGATGACCTTGGACCACACCGGTGGTCACCGCCCGCACGGCGCCGACGGTCCCTGCCGGAATGGTTCCGCAGGCGACGTGGAGGTCACGCGGTGTCACGACGCGCTCATAGGATTCGTCGATGCGATCGAGTTCGACGCCCAGCGCCTTGGCCACCATTCCGATCGGCGGACCCCAGGCGAACTGCTGTGCCCCCTCGAGTTCCAGCATCGGCACGAAGTCGAGCGGTTCACCGAAACCCATGGCTGTGACCATCAGATCGCGATTCGGATAGGCGGAGTAGTCGAAGATCTCCTGCGCATGAACGGACCGGATGGTGTTCGACAGCGTGGTCAGCAGGATCGCGAACTGGTCACCCGCAAAGCCCGGTTCGATGCCGGAGGTGTAGATCGTGACGCCCGCCCCTACGGCGGCCGCGCGGACTTTCTCAGCCAGGTCGGGAATCCACCTGTCCGGGAACATCATCCCCGGAGTGTTCGTGGTGACGACGTTCAGGCCGCCGTCCAGGA
>DATEIG010000368.1:0-3428 GCA_035279185.1 Mycobacterium sp. | reverse complement strand
GAGCAGGCGCTGCCCAAGATCGTCGAGGGCCGGCTCAACGGGTTCTTCAAGGACGTCGTGCTGCTCGATCAGCCGTCGGTGTCCGACAACAAGAAGACCGTCAAGGCGCTGCTCGACGAAGCAGGCGTGACCGTGACGCGCTTCGTCCGCTTCGAGGTCGGCCAGAACTAGACCCCGAGCCAATTCACGAAGGTCCCCGCCACGCTCCTCGTGGCGGGGATTTTTGTGTTGATACCGTCGCCGGGTGAACCGTGTCAGCGCTTTCGATTTCGGTGACGATGCCCTCGGCGACCTCGATGCGGTCGGGATGGTCGAGGCACTGAAGTCGGGTGCGGTCACCGCGTCCGAACTCGTCGAGGGCGCGATCGCCCGCACCGAGGCGGTGAACCCGCGCCTCAACGGTCTGGCGTACGAGGCCTTCGACCGCGCTCGGCGGCGAGCCAGGCAGTCGCACCCGTACGGCGGCTACTTCGACGGCATCCCCAGCTTCGTCAAGGACAATGCCGACGTCGCGGGAATGCCTGCGATGCACGGGACCGATGCCTGGGAGCCGAGGCCCGCAACGGCCGACGGGCGGTTCGTGCGGGTCCTTCTGTCGACCGGTCTCGTGCCGCTGGGGAAGACGCAGATGTCGGAGTTCGGTTTCAGCGGATCGGCCGAGCATCCGAGGATCGGACCGGTCCGCAATCCGTGGGACACCGACCGCACGGCGGGAGCATCGTCGTCGGGCGCGGCCGCGTTCGTCGCCGCAGGCGTGGTGCCGATCGCCCACGCCAACGACGGCGGCGGATCGATCCGGATACCGGCGGCGGTCAACGGTCTCGTGGGACTGAAGCCGACGCGAGGCAGGTTCCCGCTCGAGGAGCAGTCCGATCGGATGCCCCTGCACCTGGTCGCGAACGGCGTCGTGACCCGGTCGGTACGTGACACCGCGGCGTTCCTGCGGGAGGCCGAGCGGGCCTACCGCAGCCCGCACCTGCCGCCGATCGGAGACGTCAGCCGGCCGGGCCGCCAGCGGATGCGGATTGCGTTCTGCACGAAATCCATTGTCCGAGATGCCAGTCCGGAGATGCGGGAACTCACTCTGAAGACGGCGGCGTTGCTGGAGGAACTCGGCCACTCGGTGACCGAGATCGACAACCCGATACCCGCCCGGTTCAAGGACGACTTTCTGCTCTACTGGCAGTTCCTCGCCTTCGCGATCGTGCGCGGTGGACGCCGGATGATCGGCCCGAGCTTCGACCGGACGAAGCTGGACAGCCTCACCCTCGGCCTCGATGCGCGTGCGGCGCGCAACCTGTACAAGCTGCCTGTGGCGATCGCGCGGCTTGCGGCCTCGAGGCGCATCACCGCGCGGTTGTCGTCGACGTACGACGCCGTCCTGATGCCGACGCTCGCCACCGAGACGCCGCGCATCGGACACCTCGATCCCACCGCCCCCTATGAGCAGATCATGGATCGGCTCATGGACTGGGTCGCCTTCACCCCTCTGCAGAACGCGACCGGCGACCCCGCTGTCTCGCTTCCGCTGGCGACGTCCGCGTCGGGACTGCCGGTCGGCATGATGTTCTCGACGGTCAGGGGCCGTGAGGCGACGCTCCTCGAACTGGCCTACGAGCTCGAAGAGGCGCGGCCCTGGCCGCGCATCACCACCTGACCCGCAACGAAATCCGTTGCGGCCGGGACACGATGCCGTAACCCGTGCCGACCTGAGTTAACAACGTCGACATTCGGCGAGGAATTCGGCGAAACCTTTCCGGCAGACCATCTGTAATTGTGGAGACCTCGACTTCCACCACACTTCGGCCGCCGGCGATCGCCACCTCGTCCGGTAGCACCTTCATGTGCCTCGTTCGGTTCGCACTGGCCAACGTCCGCAGGCGTCCGGAACGCTTCACTCTCTCGGTGCTCGGC
This sequence comes from Mycobacterium sp., assembly GCA_035279185.1. Taxonomy (GTDB): domain Bacteria; phylum Actinomycetota; class Actinomycetes; order Mycobacteriales; family Mycobacteriaceae; genus Mycobacterium. Next base: position 1,514 of record DATEIG010000368.1, on the reverse strand, counting down.
ATTGCTCTGGCGATCGCCTGTGTGACCGTCGTCCGGACAATCTCCGCGAGCTTCGCGATCACCGGTGCGGATTCGGTGAGCGACGTTCTCGGTGGGGCGCAGCTGTGGGCGGTGCCTGCCGCCGGCGTGTCGTACAACGCCGAGGCACAGGCTCTCGTCGCGAACGGTCCCGCACCGGCGTTCGCGGCACCGCAAGGTTGGACTGCGACGCGCACACTGTCCGGTGTCACGGAGATCAACGGACAGACGGTCTCGTTGCGTGGCAGCGACGAAACATCAAGCGGTCAAGCACTGTTGGGCGCTCCGCTGGCTGAGCGGCTCAACCTGCGGGCGGGTGACCGCGTGGTGGTCGGGGGACAGAGTCTCACCGTCGACGTCTCCGGTACCGGACAATCGATCACCGTCTCCTCGCCGCTCGCGCAGAGCATCGTCGGCAGCAACGGCTGGTGGTTGATCACCGCGCCGCCGGGCCAGGAGAAGCGACGCGATCTCGGCCGAACCTTCGGCAGCGCAGTGGGTCTCGAATCGACGCCCGATCCCTCGGTCACACCAAGTCCCCAGGGGCGCGGGCTCATCTACGACACCGTCGGTGGATCCGGGCCGCTGACCTTCGAGCAATCGTTTTCTGCGCTCTTCTCCGGCAAGGTCACCAGCTCGACACTGGGTCTCATCTCGATCATCGGGCTCGCCCTCGGGTTCGTCATCGCCGTCTCGTCATTCTTGGCCGCCGTGCAGGAGCGACGACGTGAATTCGGAATCATGTCGAGCATCGGCCTGGCCGACGAAGTGCTGTACTTCTTCCTCGTCGAGTCGGCGATGGTGTTCGTCGCCGCCTACGTCGTGGGTGTCCTCGGTGCGGGTATCGCAGTGGCTCTGGTGATCCCGGAGATCGCCACCGTCACTGCGTGGTTGCAGGCGTCGGCCATGGTCGCGGCGTTCCTGCCCGCGATGGCTATCGTCGGCGCCCTCGTTCCCGTGCACCGCCTACTTCAACAACGACCGGTCGACCTGCTGGGGGATCGCTGATGATTCACAAGGGCCTGTCATACGGGTGGATGTCTGCCCGCCGGCGACTGTCCGAAATGGTGTTACCCGTCGTCACGACCGCGACGGGCGCGTTCCTCGTGGTGATCGTGTTCGGGATGTCGGAAGGGATCCGAGCGCAGTCCGCGTCGCTCGGGCACGCCGACGAGATCGGCCGGGCCGTCGTGCTGATCGCGGTCAGCGTCCTGCTCGTCGGCGTGGTGGAGGTCGCCGTCACCACGACCAGAACGGTCGCCCACAGGACGCGCGAGCTCGGCGTACTCAGCGCCAACGGTGTGCCGCGCAAGCCCGTCGTCGCGGCACTGCTCGTCGAACCTGTGATCGCCTCCGTTCTGGGCGCTTTCGTCGGAGCACTGCTGGCTGTTCTGACCGGCGTCGTCTTCGCGATGACCGGAATGGTGGCGACGGGGGTGTCGAGCACCGGCTTGATCGCGGGCGTCGCCATCGCGCTGGCCGTCAGCATCGTCGCG
>DATEIG010000367.1:0-6302 GCA_035279185.1 Mycobacterium sp. | reverse complement strand
GCTCGCTCCAAACGCGGCTCAGGCGCTTATCCAGATCATCTGGGACGGTAACGCATACGGCGAGATCGGCACCCCGAAAATCGTCGCGGACCTCGACAAGACCTCGGACTGGAGCCGCTCATCCTGCGCGATCAACATCCGTGCGTTCAGCCGGATCCCGGTCGGCACCGATCCGCGGACCTGGCCTCTCTGGTTCCACTATGCGGGCAACTTCGACCCGTACGGCAACGGCGAGTGGGACTTCAGCGGGGATTTCGAGATCAACGCCTTCGGTGGCCTCACCTTCCACGACCACAAGAATGTCTCCCGCTCACTCCTTGACTTTGCGATCTCCGGAGTCAACAACGACAGTTGGCGAGCCCCTGACGTCGGTTGGACGGTGCCTGAGATCCCGGCGGACCAGATGGCCTACCTGCGCGGGCATGTACCTGGTTAGACCGATCAGCCCGCGATCGACCGAAGCGGCTGCGGCAGAGACCTTTTGCTCGTGTACGGGCCGAGCACCGCCGCGCCGTACGACTTGGTGAGCAGTCGGCGCGCCACCATGTTGACTTCGTCGAGGGTGACCGCGTCGATCAACTCGAGCGTCTCGTCGATGCTGCGGTGCTCGCCGTAGTTCAGCTCGCTGCGGCCGATGCGGTTCATCCGCGAACCGGAGTCCTCCAGGCCCAGCACCAACCCGCCACGCAACGAACCCTTGGCGATCCGGCACTCGGATTCGGTGATCCCGTCGCGGGCCACCGTTTCGAGTACGTCGGCGGTCACCCGGGCCACCTCGCCGAACCGCTCGGGCAGACATGCCGCATACACCGACAGCGCACCGCTGTCGGAGAAGGTGTCCACTGTCGAATACACCGAGTACGCAAGTCCGCGGGACTCGCGAATCTGTTGGAACAGCCGGGAACTCAGGCCCCCACCCAACGCGGTGTTGAGCACCGACAGTGCCCACCGGTGGTTCCAGTGCCGACCAGGCACCCGCACGCCCAACGACATGTGGGTCTGTTCGGCGTCCCGGTTGACCACTTCCAGCGACGGCCGGCCGGTGACCCGGCCGGTGCCCTTGCGCGGCGGCACCGCGGTGCGGCTGCGCACGAGGTGTGCGCCGAAATGCTCACGCACCAGGGCCACCACATGGTCGTGGTCGACATTGCCCGCGACGGCCACCACCATCCGCTCCGGCGTGTACCGGCGGAGGTGGAAAGAGTGCAGCTGTGAGCGCGTCATCGCCGAAACCGATGCGGCGCTGCCGATCACCGGCCGCCCGACCGGATGCGCGCCGAATACCGCCGACAGGAAGACGTCGCCGAGCGTGTCCTCGGGATCGTCGTCGTGCATCGCGATCTCTTCGAGTACAACGGCGCGTTCGAGTTCGACGTCCTCGGCTGCGCACACGCCCCGCAGCACCACGTCGGCGACCAGGTCGACCGCCAACTCGAGGTCGGTGTCGAGCACATGCGCGTAGTAGCACGTGTGCTCGCGCGCGGTGAACGCGTTCAGCTCACCGCCGACCGCGTCCACCGCCTGGGCGATCTCCACCGCACTGCGCGTCGGAGTGGACTTGAACAGCAGATGCTCGAGGAAGTGCGCGGCGCCCGCTACGGTGCGCCCTTCGTCGCGCGAGCCGACGCCCACCCACACACCGACCGACGCTGAGCGCACCGACGGGATGAACTCGGTGACGACGCGCAGGCCACCCGGCAGGGTGGTGCGTCGCACCGCGGAGTTCGTCGCGGACTCAGCCCCGCGGCGGACCCGTCGCAGGCCCGCCTTCCCGTCAGCTGCCTGTCGTGGCATCGACAGGCGAAGATTCTGACGATGAACCCGCTGTGCTTTCCTCGTCCTCCGACACCAGGATGAGCGAGATCTTGCCGCGGTTGTCGATGTCGGCGATCTCCACACGCAGCTTGTCGCCGACCTTCACCACGTCTTCGACCTTGGCGATGCGCTTGCCCCTGCCCAGCTTGCTGATGTGCACCAGCCCGTCGCGGCCCGGCAGCAGCGAGACGAACGCGCCGAAATCGGTTGTCTTGACGACAGTTCCGAGGAAGCGCTCGCCCGTCTTGGGCAGCTGCGGATTGGCGATCGCGTTGATCCTGTCGATCGCGGCCTGCGCCGAGGGTCCGTCGGTGGCGCCGACGAACACGGTGCCGTCGTCCTCGATCGAGATCTGGGCGCCGGTCTCCTCGGTGATGGAGTTGATCATCTTGCCCTTCGGCCCGATGACCTCGCCGATCTTGTCGACCGGAACCTTGATCGCGGTGACACGCGGTGCGTACGGGCTCATCTCGTCGGGCCCGTCGATGGCCTCGGCCATCACCTCGAGGATGGTCAGCCGCGCGTCCTTGGCCTGCGACAGCGCGCCCGCGAGCACCGTCGACGGGATGCCGTCGAGCTTGGTGTCCAACTGCAGCGCGGTGACGAAGTCCTTGGTGCCCGCGACCTTGAAGTCCATGTCGCCGAAGGCATCTTCGGCGCCGAGGATGTCGGTGAGCGCGACGAAGCGACGCTCCGTGCCGCCGCCCTCGATCTCGACGTCGTCGGACACCAGGCCCATCGCGATGCCCGCGACCGGCGCCTTCAGCGGAACACCGGCGTTGAGCAGCGCCAGCGTCGATGCGCACACCGAGCCCATCGACGTCGAACCGTTGGAGCCGAGCGCCTCCGACACCTGACGGATGGCGTAGGGGAACTCCTCGACACTGGGCAGCACGGGCACCAGCGCCCGCTCGGCCAGCGCGCCGTGTCCGATCTCGCGACGCTTCGGGGAGCCGACACGGCCGGTCTCACCGGTCGAATACGGCGGGAAGTTGTAGTGATGCATGTAGCGCTTGCTGGTCTCGGGTCCCAGCGAGTCGATCTGCTGGGCCATCTTGACCATGTCCAGCGTGGTGACCCCGAGGATCTGGGTCTCGCCGCGCTCGAACAGCGCGCTGCCGTGCGCACGCGGCACCACGGCGACCTCGGCCGACAGGGCACGGATGTCGGTGATCCCGCGGCCGTCGATCCGGAAGTGATCGGTCAGGATGCGTTGCCGCACAAGCTTTTTGGTCAGCGACCGGAATGCGGCGCCGATCTCCTTCTCACGGCCGGCGAACTGCTCGGCCAGCCGCTCGAGCACCTCGACCTTGATCTCGTCGGTGCGGTCGTTGCGCTCTTCCTTGCCCGCGATGGTCAGGGCCTTGGAGAGCTCGTCGGTGGCGACCGAGGACACGGCGTAGAACACGTCGTCCTGGTAGTCGGGGAACACCGGGTACTCGCCGGTCTCCTTGCCCGCGCGCTCGTTGAGCTCCTCCTGCGCCGTGCACAGCGCGGCGATGAACGGCTTGGCGGCCTCGAGGCCCTCGGCGACGACGGCTTCGGTGGGAGCAGCGGCACCGCCCGCGACGAGCTCGATGACCTTGTCGGTGGCTTCGGCCTCGACCATCATGATCGCGACGTCGTCACCGGCCTTGCGCCCCGCGACGACCATGTCGAACACGGCTCCCTCGAGCTGCTCGACGGTCGGGAACGCCACCCACTGGCCGTCGATCAGCGCGACGCGCACACCGCCGACGGGACCGGCGAAGGGCAGCCCGGAGATCTGCGTGGACGCCGACGCGGCATTGATCGCCAGCACGTCGTACAGGTCCTTGGGATCAAGGCTCATCACCGTGACGACGACCTGGATCTCGTTGCGCAGACCCGAGACGAACGTCGGGCGCAGCGGCCGGTCGATCAGGCGGCAGGTCAGGATCGCGTCGGTGGACGGACGGCCCTCGCGGCGGAAGAACGAGCCGGGTATGCGCCCGGCGGCGTACATCCGCTCCTCCACGTCGATGGTCAACGGGAAGAAGTCGAAGTGGTCCTTGGGGGTCTTGCTGGCCGTGGTGGCCGACAGCAGCATGGTCTCGTCGTCGAGGTAGGCGACGACGGAGCCTGCGGCCTGCTGGGCGAGCCTGCCCGCCTCGAAGCGGATGGTGCGGGTGCCGAAGCTCCCGTTGTCGATGACGGCGGTCGACTCGAAGACGCCGTCCTCAATTTCTGCAACAGACATAGGTGTCCGTAAGGCCTCTCTGGGTCTTATTCAGCTGTTTCGCGTCGTCACGCTCATACGCTGAGCAGCCTGTCAGACCACGGGCCCGGATACGGCTACGGCCGTCGATCGAAGCGGCCGGAGGCTGTCACCCAATTGCTTGGGGCTCCCGGCTGCCACTACCGAAGACCGCCCGATCAGGCGGGGTCCGCCAGGGACACGCAGGAACGGTGCACGCGGACTGCGAGAACCGCACCGATCGTTCAGGCCAAGTCTGGCCTCGAACGAACTCATGCTACACCGCAGCTATGCCGCGGCCGATTTGCCCGGATGCGTCAGCGACGCAGGCCGAGGCGTTCGATCAGGGAGCGGTAGCGCTCCACGTCGACCTGGGCGACGTACTTGAGCAACCGGCGACGACGGCCGACCAGCAGCAGCAGTCCGCGCCGCGAGTGGTGGTCGTGCTTGTGCACCTTGAGGTGCTCGGTCAGGTCAGCGATACGCCTGGTGAGCAACGCAACCTGCGCCTCCGGCGAACCGGTGTCGGTGTCGTGAAGGCCGTACGAGCCCAGGATGTCTTTTTTCTGTTCGGCAGTGAGCGCCACGAAACTATCTCTCCATCAATCGGTCCGCGAACTTCATCTACGGCACGGCCGCCGCGAACTGCAGCACGTGCTTGGTCGGCAGGAAGTCTAGCAGCGCGCCGCTGAGCAGCGAAATCGCCGCTACTGGGCACCCAAAATGCTGCGGGCCTTCTCGGTGTCGGCGCCCATGGCCGTGATCAGGTCGTCCACCGAGTCGAAACGCTCCTGCCCGCGGATGCGCGCGATGAAGTCGACCGCCACGTGCTGTCCGTACAGGTCGGCGTCGGTGTCGAGGACGAACGCCTCGACGGTGCGGGTGCGTCCCGAGAATGTCGGGTTCGTGCCCACAGAGACCGCCGCCTGATACCGCTCACCGGGGACGACGGTGCCCATCACGGGTCCGTGGCCCAGCACGGTGAACCAGGCGGCGTAGACGCCGTCGGCGGGGATCGCCGAGTACATCGGCGGCGCCACATTCGCGGTCGGATAGCCGAGGTCCTTCCCTCGGCCGTCGCCACGGACGACCACGCCCTCGACGCGGTGCGGCCGGCCGAGCGCCTCCGCGGCGGCAACGACGTCTCCCGCATCGACGCACGCGCGGATGTAGGTCGACGAGAAGGTGACGGTCTCGTCGCGGATGGTGCCTGCGGCCTCGGAAACCAGCGTCATGCCCTCCACGGCGAACCCGAACCGCTCACCCGCCTTGCGCAGCAGGTCGACGTTGCCCGCGGCCTTCTTGCCGAAGGTGAAGTTCTCCCCCACCACGACCTCGACGACGTGCAGGTTCTCGACCAGGAGCTCGTGGATGTAGCGCTCGGGCGTCAGCTTCATGAAGTCCGAGGTGAACGGCATGACGAGGAAGACGTCGATGCCGAGCTCCTCGACCAGTTCGGCGCGCCGGGTCAGCGTGGTGAGCTGGGCGGGGTGGCTGCCGGGGAACACGACCTCCATCGGATGCGGGTCGAACGTCATCAACACCGACGGCACACCCCGCGACCGGGCTGCCTTGACCGCATGATTGATCAGCTCGGCGTGTCCGCGATGTACCCCGTCGAACACGCCGATGGTGAGGACGCATCGTCCCCAATCCGTGGGGATCCCATCCTGGCCCCGCCAGCGCTGCACACCGGCAAGCCTACGGCTCGCCACGCGGCGCGGCTGCGTCACATCCCCAGATCAAGTGACCATTGCCTAAACTTTGTAACCGTGAGCCCGAACGGTAACCCGCGTGACCTGACGGCGGTCGCCCAGGATTACCTGAAGGTCATCTGGACCGCGCAGGAGTGGTCGCACGAGAAGGTGAGCACCAAGATGCTCGCCGAGCGCATCGGGGTGTCGGCCAGTACCGCGTCCGAGTCGATCCGCAAGCTCGCCGACCAGGGCCTCGTCGATCACGAGAAATACGGCGCCGTGACCCTGACGCAAGCGGGCCGCAGGGCCGCCCTGGAGATGGTGCGCAGGCACCGGCTGATGGAGACCTTCCTGGTGCGGATGCTCGGCTACAGCTGGGACGAGGTGCACGACGAGGCCGAGGTGCTCGAGCACGCGGTCTCAGACCGCATGCTGGACCGCATCGACGCCAAGCTCGGCTATCCGAAACGCGATCCGCACGGCGACCCGATTCCCGCCGCCGACGGCCACGTGCCGACGCCTGACGCGCGCCAGCTGTCGGTGTGCTCCGACGGCGAGTCCGGCACCGTGGCCCG
>DATEIG010000366.1:0-24222 GCA_035279185.1 Mycobacterium sp. | reverse complement strand
TTCAACGGGCCCGACCACACCATGCGGGCGGTGTCCCTGCACCCCGGCGTCGACGCGGAGCAGGTCCGCGAGAACACCTCGTTCGACGTGCACGGTCTCGACGAGGCGGAGGAGACCCGAATCGCAACGGACGACGAACTGACGTTGATCCGCGAAGTGATTGATCCGAAATCGCTGCGCGACAGGGAGATCCGGTCATGAGCCGTCTCCGCACACCGTTGACCGAGCTCATCGGCATCGAGCATCCCGTCGTGCAGACCGGGATGGGTTGGGTGGCGGGCGCGCGGCTGGTGGCGGCGACGTCCAACGCAGGCGGACTGGGAATCCTCGCCTCGGCGACGATGACGCTGGAGGAACTCCGGACCGCGGTCACCAAGGTCAAGGCGGCGACGGACAAACCGTTCGGCATCAACATCCGCGCCGACGCGGGTGACGCGTCCGACCGCGTGGAGCTGCTGATCCGCGAAGGCGTGCGGGTGGCGTCCTTCGCGCTCGCGCCGAAGCCGGACCTCATCGCCAAGCTCAAAGAGGCAGGCGTCGTGGTGATCCCGTCCGTCGGGCTGGCCAAGCACGCCAAGAAGGTCGCGGGTTGGGGCGCCGACGCGGTGATCGTGCAGGGCGGCGAGGGCGGAGGGCACACCGGGCCGATCGCGACCACACTGCTGCTGCCGTCCGTCCTGGACGCGGTCGACATCCCGGTGGTGGCGGCCGGTGGGTTCTTCGACGGTCGCGGCCTCGCGGCGGCCCTGTCGTACGGTGCCGCGGGCGTCGCCATGGGAACACGGTTCCTGCTGACGTCGGACTCGACGGTGCCCGACGCCGTCAAGCGGCGGTACCTGGAGGCGGCCCTCGACGGGACCGTCGTGTCGACCCGCGTCGACGGCATGCCGCACCGGGTCCTTCGGACCGGCTTGGTGGAGAAGCTCGAAAGTGGTTCGCGGCTGCGCGGATTCAGTGCCGCGATCCGCAACGCGCAGAAGTTCAAGAAGATGTCCGGGATGACATGGCGCTCCATGGTCAGCGACGGCCTCGAAATGCGACACGGCAAGGACCTCACCTGGTCTCAGGTGGTGATGGCCGCCAACACCCCGATGCTGCTCAAAGCCGGACTCGTCGAGGGCAACACCGACGCGGGCGTGCTTGCCTCCGGACAGGTCGCCGGCATCGTCGACGACCTGCCGTCATGCGCGGAGCTGATCGACTCGATCGTCAGCGATGCGGTCAAGCACCTGCAGGCCGCCACCGCCCTGGTCACCGACTGACGTCGTTCTGCGCACAACGCGCACAAGCCGCGTTTCGCGCAGATCGCCGGGTTGTGAGCGCAAGCACGACAGCGCCACGGAGGCCCAAATAGCTTCTCTTGCATGACCACAACCGTGCCGACGCCACCCGCCGTTCGCGGCGCGTCGATGAGGCGTGTCGCGCTCGCCAGCTACGTCGGCTCGGCCATCGAGTACTACGACTTCTACATCTACGGCACCGCGGCCGCGCTCGTGTTCCCGACGGAGTTCTTCCCGCACCTCGGTCCGACGATGGCCACCGTGGCGTCGATGGCGACGTTCGCTGCGGCGTTTCTCTCCCGCCCCGCCGGCGCTGCCCTCTTCGGTCACTTCGGTGACAGGTTCGGCCGCAAAGCGACACTCACGACCACCCTGCTCATCATGGGTGTGTCGACCGTCGCGGTCGGATTGATTCCCGGCGCGGCGACCATCGGCGCCGCCGCTCCGGCGATCCTGTTGGCGCTGAGGCTGTTACAGGGTCTGGCTGTGGGTGGCGAGTGGGGCGGCTCGGCACTTCTGGCGACCGAGTACGCCCCGCCGGCCCACCGGGGCCGCTACGGCATGTTCACCTCGTTGGGGGTCGGAAGCGGCCTCGTGTTGAGCAGCCTCGTCTTCCTCGTCGTCGACACCACGATCGGCGAAGCGAGTTCCGACTTCCTGGACTGGGCGTGGCGGCTACCGTTCCTCTTCAGCATCGTGTTGGTCGCCGTCGCCCTGTACGTGCGGTTGAACATCGCAGAGACCCCGGTGTTCGCCGCGCAGCGATCGCGCGGCGACACAGTCAGAACACCGCTTCTCGCGCTCATCGCCGATCAGCGACGGCAGGTTCTGCTCGCCGCGGGATGCATGCTGGGCTTCTTCGCCTTCGTCTACACGGCCAACACCTTCATGGCCGGATATGCCCGAACCCAGGTGGGGTTCACACCGAGCGTCATCCTCGCCGTCAACGTCATCGGCGGCGTCGCCGCCCTCGTGTTCTGCGCCCTGTCGGCGCTCGCATGCGACCGGTTCGGCAGGCGCCGGGTGATCATCGGCGCACTCTCGGTCGGCGTGCCGTGGGCGTTCGTCGTGGTCCCGTTGGCCGACACCGGCGACGTGGTGTGGTTCGCGGTCGCCATCGCAGGCGCCTACGCGGTCGCCGGGGCCTCCTACGGGCCGCTGGGGGCGTTCATCCCCGAGCTGTTCGCCACCCGGTACCGCTACAGCGGGGCGGGCCTGGCCCTCAACCTCGCGGGCCTGGTCGGCGGCGCGGTGCCACCGTTGATCGCCGCGCCGATCGCGGCGGCGTGGGGAGGCTCCGCAATCGGTGTCATGCTGGCCTGCTTCGTCGTCGTCAGCGTGGTGAGCACCGCTGCGCTGCCCGAGACCACGTCCGTTATGAAGCTGTGAACTTCATAATGCAGTAATGAAGCTAATATCTTCATATGCAAAAGATGAAGCCTCGGCCTTCATCAAGGGCGACGCTGATCGGCGACGTCGTCGGGTCGCGAACGGTCGCAGACAGGGCGGATGTCCACCGGCAGCTGAACCGCGCGCTGCGTGATGTCGCGGGCGCGGCAGCCGACCCGCCTGCCTTCACGGTCGGCGACGAGTTCCAGGGCGCGTTCGCCACCGTCGGGCAAGCCATCGCCGCTGCGCTGTCCATCAGGCTGGCCGTCGCACCGCAGATCGACGTTCGGTTCGGCCTCGGCTGGGGTGCCGTCACGATGCTCGACGAGGTGGCGGGCATCCAGGACGGACCCGGCTGGTGGGCCGCGCGCGAAGCCATCGAGTGGACGGCGTCCGCCCAGCGCCAGCCCGGCCTGGCGCTGGTCCGCACCTCTTTCCGAGCCACCGATGGCGCACGGACGGACGTCGAGGCGATCAACGCCGCACTGATGTGTCGGGACCACCTGCTTGGATCGTTGGACGAGAGATCGACGCGGATTGTGAAGGCACTGTTGGAGAACCGGACCAAGAAGGACATCGCCGCGACGGAGGGCATCAGCCCCTCCGCGGTGTCGCAACGCGCAGGCCGCGACGGTCTCGATCTCATCGTGTCGGCATCGGAGTACCTGAGGAGCGTGCCGTGAGCGCGCTGGCCGTGATGCTGATCGCGGTCGGCATCGCCGATGCGGTCAGGCGGGTGGTCCGGGTCGCCTGGGTCGCACCCGCAGTGGCACCCCTCGTCGTCGTGATCTGCGCTGCGCTTGCGGGGCTGTGGCATCCGGGAGACATCGCGCTGATGGTGATCGCCGCCGCCGCAGGCGTCGGCTGGGTCCTTCTCAACTCCCGATCCGAGCGAACCGGCGCTCACCAGGGTGCGCCGCTCGCGGTCTTCGGTATCGCGCTCGCGGCGCTGATTGCCTTGTCCGGCTTCGGTTCCGAGGTGAACGGCGTCGTCGCGCGGTGGGCCAAATGGGTCGACGTTCCCGGCCTCGGCGACATCAGCCCCGACAAGCTGCTCATGGTCGCCGGCGTGGTGCTGCTGCAGCTCGTCACCGGCAATCAGTTGGTGCGGTTGGTACTCGGCTCGGTCGGCGCCGTGAAACCGGAAGGACAGCCGCAGGCTTCCGACCGCCTCAAGGGCGGGCGCCTGCTCGGCCCGATGGAACGCACCCTGATCCTCGGGCTCGGCCTGGCCGGCCAGCTCGCCGCGGCCACCGCCGTCGTCGCGGCCAAGAGCATCATCCGCTTCCCCGAGATCAATGCTCAGAAGGCCCGCGAGAACGGGAACATCGGCATCGACGACGTGACCGAGTACTTCCTCGTCGGCAGCTTCGCCAGCTGGATCATCGCGCTCGGAGGCTTGGCGCTCGCCCACTGACGCGGCGCCGCCGACGCTTAGAGCCGCTCGATGATCGTCACGTTCGCGGTGCCGCCGCCCTCGCACATCGTCTGCAGCCCGTAGCGGCCGCCCGTCCGCTCGAGTGTGTTGAGCATCGTCGCGAACAGTTTCGCGCCGGTGGCGCCGAGCGGATGACCCAGCGCGATCGCGCCGCCGTTGGGGTTGACCTTCTCCGGATCGGCCTTGGTCTCCTTGAGCCAGGACAGGACCACCGGTGCGAACGCCTCGTTGATCTCGACGGTGTCGATGTCGTCGATCGACAGCCCCGTCTTGTCCAGGGCGTACCGCGTTGCGGGGATCGGTCCGGTGAGCATGAACACCGGGTCGGCGCCTCGGGCGCTGATGTGGTGAATGCGCGCCCGCGGCTTCAGGTTGTGGTCCTTGACGGCCTGCTCGGAGGCGAGCAGCACGGCGCTGGCGCCGTCGGAGATCTGGCTGGCCATCGCGGCGGTCAGTCGTCCACCGTCGGTCAGCGGCTTCAGCCCGGCCATCTTCTCCAGTGAGGTGTCGCGGGGCCCCTCGTCGGTCACGAAGCCGTCGACGGGGAGGATCTCGTTCTCGAAGTACCCGGCGCGGATGGCCTCCTGCGCGCGCTGGTGGCTGGACAGCGCGAACTGCTCCATCTCCTCGCGCGAGATCTCCCACTTCTCGGCGATCAACTCCGCGCCGCGGAACTGTGAGATCTCCTGATCTCCGTAGCGGTGCAGCCAGCTCTTGGACTCGTTGGTCGGCGAGGTGAAGCCGAACTGCTCGGCGACGGTCATCGCCGACGAGATCGGGATCTGGCTCATGTTCTGCATGCCGCCTGCCACGATCAGGTCCGCGGTGCCGGACATGATCGCCTGTGCGCCAAACGAAATGGCTTGCTGGCTCGAACCGCACTGCCTGTCGACGGTGACGCCGGGCACCTGCTCCGGGTACCCCGCCGCAAGCCACGACAGCCGGGCGATGTTGCCCGCCTGCGGGCCGATCGCGTCGACGCAACCGGCGATCACGTCGTCGACGGCGCCGGGATCGACGTCGACACGGTCGAAGAGCCCGCGCCAGCCCGCGGCGCCGAGGTCGACGGGATGCACGCCTGCCAGCGATCCGTTGCGCTTGCCGACAGCGGTTCGGACGGCGTCGATCACATATGCCTCAGGCATTTTTCAAGCTCCTTCTTTGGTGATTCCGCCAAGGACAATGGAAAGGTATTGCCGGCCAACTTCTTTGGCCGTCATGGGACCACCCGGCTCATACCAGCGCACCGAAACCCATGTGGTGTCGCGGATGAACCGGTACACGAGGTCGACGTCGATGTCGGGCCGGAAGTATCCCTCGTCGACGCCCTGGTTGAGCAACGCGAGCCACATCTTGCGTTGCTCCTTGTTGCGCTCCTCGACGTAGGAGAACCGCGGCTGGCCCATCAGTCGCTTCGCTTCGTCCTGGTAGATGACGACCTGCGCGTGCCGGTCCTCGATCGCCTCGAACGAGGCCATGAAGAGGCCCTTGAGCCGCTCGAGCGGGTTGGGCTCGGTGGCCACGATCTCCTCGTAGCGCATGAAGAGCCAGTCGAGGAAGCCTCGCAGCAGCTCGTCGACCATCTCCTCCTTGGACGAGAAGTGGTGATAGAGGCTGCCGGACAGGATCCCCGCGGAGTCGGCGATGTCACGGACGGTCGTGGCGCGCAGCCCGCGCTCGGCGAACATCGTCGCGGCGAGATCCAAGAGCTCGTCGCGGCGACTCGCCGGTTGGCCGGCTGCGGAGTTCGTCATGCCCGTTGACTCGATACCGAGATCACTTCTCCGGTCAGGTAACTGGAGTAATCGCTGGCGAGAAAGGCGATCGTGGCGGCGACTTCCCACGGCTCGGCGGCACGTCCGAAGGCCTCCCCTTCGGACAGCCTGTCGAGCAGGTCCGACGACGACGTCTTCTCCAGGAACTTGTGGCGGGCGATACTCGGCGACACCGCGTTGATCCGCACGCCGTGCTCCACCGCCTCGATCGCACTGCAGCGGGTCAGCGCCATCACGCCCGCCTTCGCCGCTGCGTAGTGCGACTGCGAATGCTGTGCACGCCAGCCCAACACGCTCGCGTTGTTGACGATGACGCCGCCGTGGCCGGCCTCGCGGAAGTACCGCAGGGCGGCGCGGGTGGCACGCATCACCGACGTCAGCGTCACGTTGAGCACGCGGTCCCACTCCTCGTCGGTCATGTCGACCACTGGCGTCTGCCCGCCGAGGCCCGCGTTGTTGACGAGCACGTCGAGCCTGCCCATTCGCGCCGTCGTCGACGAGATCAGGGCGTCGACCTGTGCGGTGGATGTCACGTCGCACACGACGCTTTCGACACGACCCAGCCCGAGTTCAGCCAGCTGGTCTCTGGTTTCCTCCAGCCGCCGTTCGTGATGATCGGAGACCACGACGTCGGCACCTTCGGCCAGAGCGCGGCGCGCGACAGCCGAACCGATGCCTGTGCCCGCCGCGGCGGTGACGACGACGACCTTGCCGGTCAGAAGGTCGTGGCCGGCAACCTCTTTCGGCGGTTGGGACAAGATCATCTTCGGCTCCTCGTGTCCGCGGCTCAACCCTTCACCTCACGGGGTAGGCCGAGCACCCGCTCGGCGATGATGTTGCGCTGGATCTCGTTGGACCCGCCGTAGATCGTGTCGGCGCGCGAGAACAGGTACAGCCGCTGGAACTCGTCGAAGTCGCCGTCGGTCAGCGTCAGGCCGTCATGGCCGGCGATGTCCATCGCGATCTCACCGAGCTCACGATGCCAGTTGGCCCACAACAGTTTTGAGACTGAATCTTTTCCGGCGGCCGTACCGCCTCGCTGCTCGACGTCCATGGTCGCCAGCGCATACGAGCGCATGGTGCGCAGGCCCACCCAGGAGCGGGCCAGACGCTCCCGGATCGCAGGGTCGTCGGCAGCGCCGTTGCGCTTCGCGAGGTCGGCCACCGAGGAGAGTTCACGGGCGTACTCGATCTGCTGGCCGAGAGTAGACACCCCGCGCTCGAACGTCAGCAGCCCCATCGCGACCCGCCAGCCGTCACCGGGTTCGCCGACCACCAGGTCGGCGTCGGTGCGCGCGTCGTCGAAGAAGACCTCGTTGAATTCCGAGTCGCCGGTCAATTGGACGATGGGGCGGACCTCGACACCCGGTTGATCCAGCGGCACCAGCAGGAAGGACAGGCCGGCGTGGCGTTTCGAGCCCTTCTCGCTGCGGGCGACGACGAAGCACCATTGCGCCCAGTGCGCCAGCGAGGTCCACACCTTCTGCCCGTTGATCACCCACGCGTCGCCGTCGAGTTCGGCGGTGGTGGCCACGTTGGCCAGATCGCTGCCCGCGCCGGGCTCCGAATAGCCCTGGCACCACAGTTCGGAGACGTCGAGAATCTTCGGCAGGAACCGCTTCTGTTGTTCGGGTGTGCCGTAGGCGATCAGTGTCGGCCCGAGCAGTTCCTCACCGAAGTGGTTCACCTTCGCCGGGGCGTCGGCGATCGCGTACTCCTCGTAGAACGCGACCCTGTGCGCGACCGACAAGCCGCGGCCGCCGTGCTCCTCGGGCCAGCCGAGGCAGGTGTAGCCCGCGGCCGCCAGGTGCTTGTTCCAGGCCAGCCGCTCCTCAAAGGCCACGTTGTCGTTGCCCGGTCCACCGACACCCTTGATCGCGGCGAATTCCCCGACGAGGTTGTCGGCGAGCCAGTCGCGGACCTCGCTGCGGAACTCCTCGACCTCTATCACCCCTGTAGGCTAACCTACCAAGCACTTGCTTTGTTAGAGGAGCGTCAATGACAGCCGATCCGAGGACCATTCCGCAGGTCCTCGACCGGGTAGCCGACCGTTTCTCCGACCACGAAGCCCTGGTCACCGACGATAGACGGCTCACTTTCGCCGACCTTCGGGCCGAGGTCCGCACGGCCGCGGCGGCCATGATCGACCTGGGCGTCGAGGCTGGAGATCGGGTCGCGATCTGGTCACCGAACACGTGGCACTGGGTGATCGCGTGTCTTGCGACCCACTACGCGGGCGGCGTGGTCGTCCCGCTCAACACCCGCTACACCGCGAATGAGGCCGCCGATGTGCTGGCGCGCACCGGCGCTCCGGTGCTCATCGCCGCGGGCGAGTTCCTCGGCGCCGACAAGACGGCCGACCTCGACCGTGACGCACTGCCCGCACTGCGCCACGTCGTGCGGGTGCCGATCGACAAAGCCGACGGCACATGGGACGAGTTCATGGCACGGGGCCGGGATCTGGATGCCGCCGACGCGCGCGGTGCCGCCGTCACGCCCGACGACGTCTCCGACATTCTGTTCACCTCGGGCACGACCGGCCGGAGCAAAGGCGCGCTGTGCGCGCACCGGCAGTCGCTCGACGCGCCCGCCGCCTGGGCGGAGTGCGGGCAGCTCACGAGCGCCGACCGCTACCTGTGCATCAACCCGTTCTTCCACAACTTCGGCTACAAGGCAGGCATCCTGGCCTGCCTGCAGACCGGGGCCACGCTGATCCCCCAGCTGACATTCGACCCCGAACGGGCGATGCGGGCCGTCGAGGAACATCGCATCACCGTGCTCCCCGGGCCGCCGACGATCTACCAGGTCCTGCTCGACCATCCCAAGCGCGGCGACTACGACCTCACCTCGCTTCGATTCGCCGTAACGGGTGCGGCGACGATTCCGGTGGTGCTGATCGAGCGGATGCAGTCCGAGCTCGACATCGACATCGTGTTGACGGCATACGGTCTCACCGAGGCGAGTGGATTCGGCACGATGTGCCGGGCCGACGACGACGCGGTCACGGTCGCGACGACGTGCGGTCGGCCGATCGCCGACTTCGAGCTGCGCATCGACGGGCCTGCCGATGACGGTTCCGGAGAGGTGCTGCTGCGCGGGCCAAACGTCATGCTCGGTTACCTCGACGATCCCGAAGCCACCGCGGCGGCAATCGATTCCGACGGCTGGCTGCACACCGGCGACATCGGTCGCGTCGACGCGGCAGGCAACTTGACGATCACCGACCGACTGAAGGACATGTACATCAGCGGCGGCTTCAACGTCTATCCGGCGGAGGTCGAGCAGGTGCTTGCGCGGCTGGACGGCGTCGCGGAGTCCGCCGTCATCGGCGTGCCCGACGAGCGACTCGGCGAGGTCGGCAAGGCCTTCGTCGTGGTCAAGCCTGGCGCAACCGTCGATGAGCAGACCGTGATCGCCCACACCCGTGAGCATCTGGCGAAGTTCAAGACACCGCAATCGGTGGAGTTCCTCGACGTCCTGCCGCGCAACCCCGGCGGCAAGGTCGTCAAACCCCTACTGCGAGAGAGGCGCTGATGGACCTCGCGTTCGACAGCGAAACAGAGGAGTTCCGGGCCGAGGTCCGCGACTTCCTGGCCGCGAACAAGCAGCATTTCCCGACCAAGTCGTACGACACTGCAGACGGTTTCGAGCAGCACCGTCAATGGGACAAGGTGCTCTTCGACGCGGGGCTTTCGGTGATCGCATGGCCCAAGCGCTACGGCGGCCGCGACGCCACCCTGCTGCAGTGGGTCGTGTACGAGGAGGAGTACTTCCGTGCCGGTGCGCCCGGCCGCGCGAGCGCGAACGGCACGTCGATGCTCGCGCCGACGCTGTTCGCCCACGGCACCGAGGAGCAACTCGACCGTGTGCTGCCGAAGATGGCCAGCGGCGAGGAGATCTGGGCGCAAGCCTGGTCGGAGCCGGAGTCCGGCAGCGACCTGGCATCGCTGCGCTCCACCGCCACCAGGACCGACGGGGGCTGGAAGCTCAACGGTCAAAAAATCTGGAGCTCGCGAGCTCCGTTCGGGGACAGGGCATTCGGGTTGTTCCGCTCCGACCCGGAAGCCGAACGACACAAGGGCCTGACCTACGTCATGTTCGACCTGAAGGCCGACGGCGTGACGGTCCGCCCCATCGCTCAGCTCGGCGGGGACACGGGTTTCGGTGAGATCTTCCTCGACGACGTCTTCGTTCCCGACCACGACGTGATCGGCGAAGTGCACGACGGCTGGCGCTCGGCGATGAGCACCTCGAGCAACGAGCGCGGGATGTCGTTGCGCAGTCCGGCGCGCTTCCTCGCCCCCGCCGAACGCCTCGTCGAACAGTGGAAGGCCAACCCCGACCCGGCCTTCACCGACCGCGTCGCCGACGCGTGGATCAAGGCGCAGGCTTACCGGCTGCACACGTTCGGCACGGTCACCCGCCTCGCCGGAGGCGGCGAGCTCGGTGCCGAGTCGTCGATCACCAAGGTGTTCTGGTCGGACCTCGACGTTGCGCTGCACCAGACGGCGCTGGACATGCGCGGGGCCGATGGCGAACTGGTGGACTCCCCCGGAGGCGAGGAGGACGGCTATTCCTGGACGGAGGGCCTGCTGTTCGCACTCGGTGGACCGATCTATGCGGGCACCAACGAGATTCAGCGCAACATCATCGCCGAGCGGCTCCTCGGCCTGCCCCGCGAACCCAGGGGGACCAAGTGAACTTCGAGGTCGACGAACAGCAGCGCGACTTCGCGTCGAGCATCGACGCCGCGCTCGCCGCCGCGGGTGTGCCCGCCGCGGTGCGCGCATGGGCGGACGGCGACACCGACCCGGGACGCAAGATCTGGTCGACGCTGACCGACCTCGGTGTCACGGCCCTTCTCGTGCCGGAGCGCTACGACGGCATCGAGGCCCACCCCGCCGACCTGGTCGTCGCAACCGAGCGGCTCGGCTACTGGGGGGCACCGGGACCTGTCACGGAATCCATTGCGGTGGCACCGGTTCTGCTCGCCGACGACGATCGGTGCGGGGCGCTGGCAAGCGGTGAGCTGATCGCCACGGTCGCGCTTCCGCCGCATGTGCCCCGCGCCGTGGACGCCGACACAGCGGGGGTGATCCTGGTAGCAGGCGACGGCGAGGTTCGCGACGGCACTGCGGGGCAGTCACACGAGTCCGTCGACCCGGCGCGGAAGCTGTTCGACGTGGCCGGCGCCGGTGACGCCGGGAAGGCCGACACGGCAACGGCTTTCGAATACGGCGTGCTCGCCACCGCCGCGCAGTTGGTCGGCGCCGGGCAGGCCATGCTCGACGGCTCGGTCGACTACGCCAAGCAGCGCAGCCAGTTCGGCCGCACCATCGGGTCCTACCAGGCGATCAAGCACAAGCTCGCCGACGTCTACATCGCCGTCGAGATGGCGAGGCCGCTGGTGTACGGCGCAGCCCTCTCGCTCGCCGACAGATCCGCCGACACCGCCCGTGATGTCAGCGCGGCGCTGGTGGCCGCCGCCGACGCGGCTCTGCTGTCGGCACGTTCGTCGTTGCAGACCCACGGCGCGATCGGGTTCACCCAGGAACACGATCTGTCGCTGCTGCTGCTGCGGGTCCAGGCGCTGCGGTCGGCCTGGGGCGACCCGATGTGGCACCGCCGCCGGGTGTTGGAGGCGCTGTAGATGAGCTCCGAAGGCGAGCGCGAATGAGGATCGCAGCGAGGTACGAGCGAGGACCGGAGCGAGTGGGAGCCGAGGCATGAGCGAAGAACGGGAGTTTCTGCGCGAAACAGTCGCGGCCCTGGTCGACAAGCACGCATCGCCCGCGGCGGTACGGAAGACCATCGAGTCGGAGTCCGACTACGACGAATCGCTCTGGAAGCTGTTGTGCGAGCAGGTCGGGGCGGCGGCATTGGTCGTGCCCGAGGAGTTGGGTGGCGCGGGCGGTGAACTCGCCGACGCCGCCGTCGTGCTCGAGGAACTGGCGCGGACGCTCGCGCCGACGCCGCTGCTCGGCACCACACTGGCCGAACTCGCGCTGCTGAGCGTCGACGAACCCGACACCGACACGATCGAGAACTTGGCTGAGGGTGTCGCGATCGGCACGGTCGTCTTCGATCCCGGCTTCGTGCTCAACGGGGCGATCGCCGATGTCGTCGTCGCGACCGACGGTGACACGCTCAGCCGCTGGAGCACGGTCACCGCAACCCCCGTCGACACCATGGATCCGACCCGGCCGTTGGCGCGGGTGGAGCCGTCGGAGACGACGGACATCGGGGCCGACCCCGGTATCGCCGACACCGCGGCGATTCTCATGGCGGCCGAACAGGTCGGCGCCGCGACGAGGTGTCTCGAGCTGACGGTCGAATATGCAAAGGACCGAGTGCAATTCGGCCGCCCGATCGGGAGCTTCCAGGCGCTCAAGCACCGGATGGCCGATCTCTACGTCGCCGTTCAGTCGGCGCGCGCTGTCGTCGACGAGGCGGTCGCCGCACCGTCGCCCACGGCGGCGGCGCTGGCCAGGTTCTCGGCCTGCGAAGCATTCTCGAAGGTCGCCGCCGAGGCCGTGCAGATTCACGGCGGTATCGCGATCACGTGGGAGCACGACATCCAGCTGTACTTCAAACGCGCCCATGGCAGCGCCCAGCTGCTCGGGCCGCCGCGTGCGCATCTGCGCAGGCTCGAATCCGAAGTGCTCTAACGTTGCGAAGATGAGCGGCGTCGCGCTACGGGCAGGTATTCCACCGTTCTATGTGATGGACGTGTGGCTCGCGGCTGCCGAACGCCAACGCACCCACGGCGATCTGGTGAACCTCTCAGCGGGCCAGCCGAGCGCGGGCGCTCCCGCCGCGGTGAGGGCCGCAGCGATCGAAGCACTCGAGACCACGGTGCTGGGCTACAGCGTCGCATTGGGCATCCCCGAACTGCGGACCGCGATCGCGCAGGCCTATCACGGGCGGCACGGGCTGGTCGTCGACCCTGCCGACGTGGTGATCACCACCGGCTCGTCCGGAGGTTTCCTCCTGGCCTTCCTCGCGTGTTTCGACGCGGGTGACCGCGTCGCGATCGCGAGCCCGGGCTACCCGTGCTACCGGAACATCCTGTCGGCGCTCGGATGTGAGGTCGTCGAGATTCCGTGCGGGCCGGAGACCCGATTCCAGCCCACCGCCGACATGCTCGCCGCGTTGGACCCGCCGGTGCAGGGGGTGATCGTCGCGAGCCCGGCCAACCCGACCGGCACCGTCATCCCGCCCGACGAGCTGGCGGCGATCGCGTCGTGGTGCGAGAGCCGCGGTGTCCGGCTGATCAGCGACGAGGTGTATCACGGCCTGGTGTACGAGGGCGCTCCCGATACCAGCTGCGCATGGGAGACGTCACGCGAAGCCGTTGTGGTGAACAGCTTCTCGAAGTATTTTGCGATGACGGGTTGGCGGCTGGGCTGGCTGCTCGTGCCGCGCGAGCTCCAGCGCGCGGTCGATCGACTGACCGGTAACTTCACGATCTGCCCGCCGGTACTTGCGCAGGTTGCGGCTGTCGCGGCGTTCACCCCTGAATCGGTCGCCGAGTCCGATGGCCTGCTGCATCACTACGCCGCCAATCGCGAGCTGCTCCTCGACGGGCTGCCGAAGATCGGGATCGACCGGCTGGCGCCGACCGACGGTGCGTTCTACGTCTATGCCGACGTGTCACACCTGACGAAGGACTCGCTGTCGTTCTGCTCGAAGCTGTTGGCCGACACCGGCGTTGCGATCGCACCGGGGATCGACTTCGACACCCGACGCGGAGGCTCGCACGTGCGGCTGTCCTTCGCCGGTCCGACCTCGGACATCGAAGAGGCGCTGGTCCGCATCGGCGATTTCGTCTGAGCGTCGCACGCACTCCGTAACTAGCGGGCGCTCCAACCGCCGTCCATGGTGTAGGACGCGCCCGTCACCATGCCGGCGTCCGGCGAGACGAGCCAGGCCACGAGCGAGGCGACCTCTTCCGGTTCGAGGAGTCGCTTGATCGCGCTCTCCTTGAGCAGGATCTGTTCGACGACCTCCTGCTCGTCGATGCCGTGTGTGCGGGCCTGGTCGGCAATCTGCTTGGTCACCAACGGTGTCCGCACGTACCCGGGATTGACGCAGTTGCTCGTCACGCCGTGCGGGCCACCTTCCAGCGCGGTCACCTTCGACAGTCCCTCGAGCGCATGTTTGGCGGTGACGTAGGCGACCTTGTACTCGGACGCGCGCAACCCGTGGATCGACGAGATGTTGACGATGCGCCCGAATCCGTTGTCGTACATGTGCGACAGGGCAGCGCGGATCAGCAGGAACGGCGCCTCCACCATGAGCGTCTGGATGAAGCGGAACCGCTCCGGCGGGAACTCGCCGATGGGGCTGACGTGCTGGATCCCCGCGTTGTTGACGAGGATGTCTGTTTCCAGGGTCAGCGTTTCCAACGCGGCGACATCGGAAAGATCTACGGCCCAGGGCTTTCCGCCGATCTCCTCCGCGACCGCCTTGGCACCGACGTCGTCGAGGTCGGCGACGGTCACCAGCGCGCCGCGCGCGGCGAGTTCCCGCGCGCATGCCGCACCGATGCCGCTGGCGCCACCGGTCACCAGCGCGGTACGCCCGTCGAGCACCGTCATATGACGCCGGCCTTGGCCAACTCGTCGCGGTCGGCCTCGTCGAGCGTCTCGAGGTCGAGGCCCTTGGTCTCCCGCATGAACAGCGCCGCGACCAAGGTGATCACCGCGGCTGCGGCGAGGTAGACCGCGATCGGCCACCAGGAGTGGAACTGGTCGAGCATCCACGTGGCGATGGCGGGCGCCACCGAACCCGCGATGATCGACGTGACCTGATAGCCAACGGAGACACCGGAATACCGCATACGGGTCGGGAACATCTCCGCCATGATCGCCGGCTGCGGGGAGTACATGAGCGCGTGGATCATCAGACCGATGATGATTGCCGCCATGATGAGCAGATAGTTGGCGGTGTTCATCATCGGGAATGCGAAGAAGCCCCATGTCGCCGCGAGGACCGCGCCCACGATGTAGACGGGCCTGCGCCCGTACCGGTCTGACAGCCGGCCCACTTGGGGGATCACGATGAAGTGCACCAGGTGCGCGGCGAGCAGCCACCACAGAATGTCGCTGGTATCAGCTTTGACGTGTTGTTTGAGGTAGACGATCGAGAACGTCACCACGAGGTAGTACATGATGTTCTCGGCGAATCGCAGACCCATCGCGGTGAGAACGCCACGGGGATAACGCTTCAGGACTTCGACCACGCCGTAGGACACGGCCTTGACCCGTTCGACCTCCTGTTGCGCGGCGAGGAAGATCGGCGCGTCGGAAACCTTTGTGCGGATGTAGTAGCCGACGAAGACGATGACCGCAGACAGCCAGAACGCCACGCGCCACCCCCAGGACAGGAACGCCTCATCGGACAGCGTGCCGTTGAGCACGAGGAGCACGATGGTCGCCAGCATGTTGCCTGCGGGCACCGCGGCCTGTGGCCAGCTGGCCCAGAAGCCGCGGCTGCGATTCGGGCTGTGCTCGGCGACGAGAAGGACAGCGCCACCCCATTCGCCACCGACGGCGAAGCCCTGCATGAATCGCAGCACCACGAGCAGGATCGGTGCCCAGATGCCGATCTGCGCGTAGGTGGGCAGGCAGCCCATCAGGAACGTCACCACACCGACCAGCACGATGGCGAACTGCAGCAACTTCTTGCGCCCGTACTTGTCGCCGAAGTGGCCGAAAACGATCCCGCCCAGTGGGCGGGCGACGAAGCCGACCGCATAGGTCAGCAGCGCAGCGATGATCGCTTTCGAATCGTCGGTGCCCTGAGCGAAGAAGACCTTGTTGAAGACCAGTGTCGCCGCCGTCGCGTAGAGGAAGAACTCGTACCACTCGACGACGGTGCCCGCCATCGATGCGACGACCACCCGCTTGAGTCCGGTCGGTACCGCCGCGGCACGCTCGCTCATTCGAGGCTCCTTCATATGTGACGCCGAACACAGGTGTCTGTGAGTATTCATGCAGGTACCCGTGCCCGCAATGACCAAAACCGCAGGAGATATCTGCGAAAATGCAGATATGACCACGCCGTCGGCCCGCCGGCCGAGCGCCGACGACCTGCTCATCCTGCTGGCCGTCGGGCGGTCGGGCCGCTACACCACGGCCGCAGGAGAACTCGGCCTCAACCACACCACGATCTCGCGGCGGATTGCCGCGCTCGAGGATTCGATCGGGGGCCGGGTGCTGGCGCGCGTTGCCGGTGGCTGGGAACTGACCGATCTCGGTCGCGAGGCACTCGCGGCGGCCGAGGCGGTGGAATCCGCGGTGCGCTCGCTGACCACCGACCCGCACGGCTCGCGGCAGCTCGAGGGCGTCGTGCGGATCTCGGCCACCGACGGCTTCAGCGCCTACATCGCCGCACCGGCGGCCGCGCAGG
The DNA here is from genome assembly GCA_035279185.1 of Mycobacterium sp. GTDB lineage: Bacteria > Actinomycetota > Actinomycetes > Mycobacteriales > Mycobacteriaceae > Mycobacterium. Next base: position 7,927 of record DATEIG010000366.1, on the reverse strand, counting down.
TGCAGCGCAGACATCCGAAGGTCGCCGTGGAGATCGTCGCGACGACGAGACGCGCCACCCAGCAGCGCTCGGGTCTGGACATCGAGGTGGTCGTCGGCGAACCGCAGGTGCACCGCGCGGAGGCGATCCGCCTCGGCGACTACTGCCTCGGGTTGTACGGCGCCAGGGACTATCTCAGCGAACACGGGGCCCCGGTGGGAATCGACGACCTGAACCGCTATCCGCTCGTGTACTTCATCGACTCCATGCTGCAGGTCGACGACCTCGACCTGGCTACGAACGTGACTCCGACCATGCGCGAGTCGGTCACGTCCACCAATGTCTTCGTCCATGTGGAGGCGACCCGTGCGGCGGCGGGCATCGGCCTGTTGCCGTGTTTCATGGCCGACCGCCACGAGGACCTGATCCGGGTGTTGCCGGATCAGGTCGCCGTTCAGCTCAGCTATTGGCTCGTCACGCGTCCGGAAACGCTGCGCCGACCCGAGGTCGGCGCCGTGGTCGAGGCGATCCGCGCACGGGTCCACGAGCAGCGCGACGTCCTGCTCGGAGTCCGATGACCGCACAAAAAAGGGGCACCCCTCGTGGGGGTGCCCCTATGGGTCTGCGTCGCCGGGTCAGCGGCTCTGCTGCACGCTGGTGTCGACCTGAGGAACGTTCACCGTCGGCTGGATGTCGTGAACCCAGTCGTGGTGGCCGATGTCGGCCGAGGCCGGGCCCGCCAAGCCGAGCACTGCGGCGGTCAGACCGCTGGCGATGACTGTGGCAAATCCGAACTTCTTCATTTTGGTGCCTTCTTCTTTCTCATCTGTGGAGTTCGAACCGGGTCGGCTCTTGCTCCGTGGTCCCGGCCTCTCGAGGTTCTCTCTGACCGGTATGACTCTTTAAACCGGGAGGTCAAGGGTTTAATTCCGCTGGCAGTAATTGATCGACGGTTGGCACGATCACTGCCGTCGACGGCTCTCGGACCCCCGTGCTGGGTCTCAACACCCATGGCTATGTGCAGTGGATCACAGCTAAACTCACCGCCATGCCGTTCATCGATCATCCGAAGGGTCGCGCCTACTACCGACATTGGGCCGCCGAGGAACCGCGGGCGGTGGTGATATTCCTGCACGGGTTCGGCGAACACACCGGCGTCTACCACCGGTACGGGTTTGCGCTCAACGCCGCCGGCATCGACCTGTGGGCCGTCGATCAGTTCGGCCATGGGCTCACCCCCGGCCCGCGTGGTGACTTCGGATCCATCGCCGACAGCTCGGACCTGGGCGACACGTTGACCGAGCTCGCCGAGGGCGCGCGCCCCGGGTTGCCGTTGTTCGCCCAGGGCCACTCATTCGGTGCCGTGGTGACTCTGACGCGGCTTCTCGATGGCGCCGATCGCTACCGGGCCGGTGTGATCTCCGGTGCCCCTCTCGTGCCGATCCCCGAGCTACTCGACACGGACAGCGCGTTCGACCTCGACCCGCACTGGCTCTCGAACGACCCGTTCTACCTGGACGCGCTCGAGAACGATCCGTTGGCTTTCGTCGACGCTGACGGCGCGCCGCTGGCGCGGGCGCTGGACACCGCGTGGGACCGCTTCGGGAAAGACCTGCCGGGGTTGAGCGTTCCGACACTGGCCGTGCACGGCGTGGCCGACCCGGTCGCTCCCGTCGGCGCGGTGAAGGCGTACGCCGACCAGATCGAGCCGTTGACGCTGGCCGAATTTCCCGGCGGCCGCCACGACATCCTGAACGACACCATGCACCGCGAGGTGGCGTCGACGATCGTCGGCTTCCTCGACGACAAGATCTAGAGCCAGGTGTCGTCGGTGGTCGCGGTGAGGAACGCCTCGAGGTCGTCGCGCCAGTGTGCCGGGGTGTTCTTGTCGGGCTCGATTCCGGTGTACTGCCCCTTGTAGAAGAGCAGAGGCCGCGGCTTCTTGTGCGGCACATCGGACAGCGAGTGCACCGCGCCGAAGACCACGAGGTGGTCGCCGCCGTCGTGCACCGATTGCACGGTGCAGTCGATGTGTGCCAGCGTTCCCTTGATCAGCGGTGAACCGAGTTTGGTCAGGCTCCAGTCGATTCCGGCGAATTTGTCGGGCTCACGCGAGCCGAACCGCGCCGAGACGTCCTTCTGATTCTCGTGCAGCACGTTGACGCAGAATTTGCCGCTGGCCTCGATGGCCTTCCACGACCGGGAGACCTTGGTCGGGCAGAACAGCACCAGCGGCGGCTCGAGCGACAGCGCGGCGAAGGACTGACACGCGAAACCCACCGGCGCGTCCTCGTGGACGGTGGTGATCACCGTGATGCCCGTGCAGAACTGCCCGAGCACATTGCGGAATGTGCGGGGGTCGATGGGTTCCGCGGACACTTTTACTTGAAGCCGACGCTGAAGTCGTGACCCCACAGGCTGACCGCGGTGCTCTCCCGCGCCACCCAATTGTGCTCGTCTTCGACTTGCAGCCCCTCACAACCGAATTCGACATCGAAGCCGCCCGGGGTCTTCATGTAGAACGACAGCATCTTGTCGTTGACATGACGGCCAAGCGTCGCCGACATCGGCACCTTGCGACGCAGCGCACGGTCGAGGCACAGGCCCACGTCGTCGGCCTCGCCGACCTCGACCATGAGATGCACGATGCCGCTGGGTGTTTCGCCCGGCATGAACGCCAGGCTGTGATGACGCGGGTTGACGCCGAAGAAGCGCAGCCAGGCAGGCGGGCCGTCGGCGGGCCTGCCAACGAGCTGGGGCGGCAGCCGCATCGAGTCACGCAGATAGAATCCGAGCACGTCGCGGTAGAAGTGCAGCGACTCCGCGTCGTCCTTGGTGGTCAACACCACGTGGCCGAGGCCCTGCTCCTCGGTGATGAATTTGTGCCCGTACGGGCTGACGACCCGACGGTGTTCGAGTGCGGCGCCGTGGAACACCTCCAGCGTGTTGCCCGACGGGTCGTCGAACGTGATCATCTCGTCGACGCGGCGCTCCGCGAGCTCGGCAGCCGAGGCTTCCTTGTACGGCGTGCCCTCGACGTCGAGACGCTGACGGATGTCCTGCAGCGCAGCGGCATTCGCGGTCTCCCAGCCGGACTGCAGCAGCCGGTCGTTCTCGCCGGGGATGATGACGAGGCGGGCGGGGAATTCGTCCATCCGCAGGTAGAGCGCGCCCTCGGTGGCGCCCGACCCCTCCACCATGCCGAGCACCTTGAGGCCGTACTCGCGCCATGCGGCGACGTCGGTTGCCTCGATCCGCAGGTAGCCAAGAGATTTGATGCTCACGAGCTGTCCTCCCTCACGTCCCAAGGAAATCGATGGTGAGCTTGTTGAACTCGTCGAACTTCTCCAGCTGCGCCCAGTGACCGCACTGCCCGAACACGTGCAGCTGCACCTTCGGGATCTGCTTGAGCGCCACCAGCGCGCCGTCGAGGGGGTTGACGCGGTCTTCGCGACCCCAGATCAACAGCACCCGCTGGCGCAGCTTGTACACCTCGCGCCACATCATGCCGAGCTCGAAGTCGGGGCCCGCGAACGACTTCCCCATCGCTCGCGCCGCGGCCAGCGACTCGGGCTGGCTGGCGATCTCGAACCGCTCGTCGATCAATTCAGGCGTGATCATCTTCTGGTCGTAGACCATGATGCGCAGGAACTTCTCCATGTTCTCGCGCGTCGGCTCCGCGGTGAACTTCCCGAGCAGCTTGACGCCCTCGGTGGGGTCCGGCGCGAACAGGTTGACCGAAAGACCGCCCGGTCCCATCAGCACGAGGCGCCCCGCCCGCCTGCCGTTGTCCAACGCGAACCGCACCGCGGTGCCGCCGCCGAGCGAGTTGCCGATCAGATCGGCGCTTTCGATGCCCAGGTGATCGAACAGATTCAACAGCGCGGTGGCGCTGTAGAGGTTGTACTGCTCGTGCTCGGTGTGCTTGTCCGAGTGGCCGTAGCCGGGCTGGTCGACCGCGATGACGTGAAAGTGCTTGGCCAGCACCGCGATGTTGGGCCCGAAGTTCGACCAGCTCGATGCGCCGGGACCTCCGCCGTGCAAAAGCACGACTGTCTTGGGGTTGCCGACGCCTGCCTCGTGGTAGTGCAGCCGCATGTCGTCACGGACCTGCGCATAGCGTGAGGTCGACTCGAACGTGATCTCCTGCTGCTGTGCGGCTTCTGCGGCGAACGACGTCATCAGACCATCGTGTCGGCCGGCGGCAGACCGAACTCGTTGTTACCGAAGATCAGGTAGGCGCGCTCGGGATCGTTGGCGGCGTGCACCCGGCCCGCGTGCGCGTCGCGCCAGAAGCGCTGCACGGGTTGGTCGCTGTTGAGCGCGGTCGCGCCGGAAGCCTCGAACAGCTTGTCGATCGAGGAGATCGCGCGGCCGGTGGCACGCACCTGGTCGCGACGGGCGCGGGCGCGCAGCTCGAACGGGATCTCCTGGCCGGCCTGCAACAGCGCGTACTCGTCACCGACGTTGCCGATCAGCTGCCGCCACGCCGCGTCGATGTCGCTGGCCGCCTCCGCGATTCGAACCTTGGCGAACGGATCGTCCTTGGCCTTCTCGCCTGCGAACGCCGCACGCACGCGCTTGCCCTGGTGCTCGACGTGGGCGTCGTAGGCGCCGTAGGCCATGCCGACGATCGGTGCCGAGATGGTCGTGGGATGGACTGTGCCCCAAGGCATCTTGTAGACCGGCGCGGTGTTGTTGGCCAGACCGCCCGCGGTGCGGTCGTTCATCGACTTGTACGACAGGAACCGATGCCGGGGCACGAACACGTCCTTGACCACCAACGTGTTGCTGCCGGTGCCCTTGAGGCCGACGACGTGCCACACGTCGTCGATCTTGTACTCGGGGCGCGGGATCAGGAAGCTGCCGAAGTCGACGGGCTTGCCGTCCTTGATGACCGGGCCGCCAACGAACGTCCACGTCGCGTGATCGCAGCCCGACGACCAGTGCCACGAACCGCTCACGAGGTAGCCGCCGTCGACCACATGCCCCGCGCCCATCGGCGCGTACGACGACGAGATGCGAACCGTCGGGTCGTCGCCCCACACCTCGTCCTGGGCCTGCTGGTCGAACAGCGCGAGGTGCCAGTTGTGCACGCCGATGATCGAGCTGACCCAGCCGGTCGAACCGCAGGCGCTGGCGATGCGGCGCACGGCCTCGTAGAAGAGCGTCGGGTCGCACTGCAGGCCGCCCCACTGCTCGGGCTGCAGCAGTTTGAAGAAGCCGACCTCGTCGAGTTCGGCGACCGTCTCATCCGGCAGACGCCGCAGTTCCTCCGTCGCCTGTGCCCGCTTGGCGATCAGCGGCAGAAGATCGTCGATGCCGGCTAGGACCGACTGGGCGTCACGCTGTTCAATGGACGTCACTGCTTTGCCTCCCGAGAGAACGGATCGTGCGATGAGCGCTTGCGCGAAGAGCAGATCACTAAGCAAAGATTAGAACACGTTACGATTTGTGTCGAGCAGCGCATTGCTACGGCAGCTCGACCTGCGCACATGCGTTTCTGTAACCTGTTCTAGTTATGACCCACCGGACCAGACGAGAAAGGGCGACCGCGTGACCGACGAGCCGCTCGGCAGCCATGTGCTGGAACTGCAGGTGGCCGACGTCGTCGTCGAGACCGACGACGCGCGCTCGCTGGTGTTCACCGTGCCAAACGGCGCGGCAGTCCCCGCTGAGAAGCTCAGGTACTCACCTGGCCAGTTCCTCACGTTGCGGGTGCCCAGCGACCGCACCGGCTCGGTGGCGCGCTGCTATTCGCTGTGCAGTTCGCCGCACACCGGCGATCCGTTGACCGTGACGGTCAAGCGCACCGACGGCGGCTACGCGTCGCACTGGCTGTGCGACAACGCCCATCCCGGCATGCGCATCCACGTGCTGGCGCCATCGGGCACGTTCGTGCCGAAGAACCTCGACACCGACTTCCTGTTGCTCGCCGCGGGCAGCGGCATCACGCCGATGATGGCGATCTGCAAGTCGGCGCTCGCGGAGGGCAGCGGCCGCGTCGTGCTCATCTACGCCAACCGCGACGAGCGCAATGTCATCTTCGGTGCCGCACTGCGTGAACTGGCCGCGAAGTACCCCGACCGGCTGACCGTCATCCACTGGCTGGAGTCCGTGCAGGGACTGCCGAGCGCTGCGGCGCTCACCGCGCTGGCGGCGCCCTACACGGGCCACGACGCCTTCATCTGCGGGCCGGGTCCGTTCATGGCCGCGGCCGAAGAGGCGATGAAGAATGCGGGCGCAGCGCCCGACAAAGTGCACATCGAGGTGTTCAAATCGTTGGAGTCCGACCCGTTCGCCGCCGTGGTGATCGAGGAGGACGACAGCGACGAAGGGCCTGCGACGGCACTGGTGACGCTCGACGGCGAGAAGCACGAGATCTCTTGGCCCCGCAACGCGAAGCTGCTCGACGTCCTGCTCGACAAGGGCCTCGACGCCCCGTTCTCGTGCCGCGAAGGACATTGCGGGGCGTGCGCGGTGTTGAAGAAGAGCGGCGATGTCGAGATGGACGTCAACGATGTTCTCGAACAGCAGGATCTCGACGAGGGCCTGATCCTCGGTTGCCAGGCGCGGCCGCGCTCGGATTCCGTGGAAGTCACTTACGACGAATAAGCACCGGGCTACCATTCGCCGCACGCAGACGGGAGCACACATGAAACGGCTTGCGATGACGGGGGCGGCGGCGCTGCTGACCGTGGCGCTCGGCGCTCCGCCCGCCGGGCATGCGGCGATCAACACCGCCGTAACCTCGATCGCGGTCGATCCCGCGACGCAGATCGAGATGCACGTGACCGCGGACTGCAGGCCTGCCGAGAACCGGTGCTTCTTCGACACCACGGCCAACCTGCTGACCCCCGACGGCCCGACCGGTTTTCCGGGCGACACGTGGGCCAGGCAGACGATCACGCTCCGCAGCAACAGCCGAAACGCCTACCAGGAGGCGTCCTACAGCGCACCCTCGGGCAACCCGCGCGACACCAAAGGCATGAACCACGAGAACGTGCTGTCGAAGATGTACCGGGCGACCAACAACGTCGAGATCTCGATCACGTACTTCGGCGGCGGTCCGATCGAGCGGTTCAAGTCCGACGGCGAATCGGTGCCCACGGATTGGGGTACCGGCCAGCCGGACACCAAGTCGGCCTTCTTCGCGTGCTCGCAGATCCAGGTCGTCTACGGCGGGGTCAACCTCACCACGCCGACGGCCTGCGCGCAGACCACATTCAGCTGAAGTCGCGGCTGCAGTGCCGCGAGTTCTGCGCGCGGGTCGTTGTCGTGAAGAAATCACAGCCCTAGTGCAGAACTCGTGGAACGAGAGATGGCCGCCCTGGCACGCTCGAACACCGTCGCGTCACCCTGGAGAACGAAGGTCCTACTCGCGGACACAAGGACCGCATCGAGCTCGAAGGCGAGCTGAGCGGGGTCGACGCGTCGGTCGAGTTCGCCGCCCTCGACCGCCTTGACCGCGAGGCTCCGCAACAGGTCGACCCAGTCCCGTTGCTGCGCGGCGACGGCATCGCGCACCGGCCCCGACCGCGTCCCCACATCGGCGGCCGCGACCGCGAAGAAGCACCCGCCGGGAAACACCCGCCGCTCGATGTGGGACAGGAACGCCTCGCAGGCGGCACGCAGGCGAGCAACACCCCGGGGCGCATCCATGGCAGGCACGAAGACCTCGGCGACGAACGTCTCGCGTGCGGAGGCGACGGTGGCCAGCTGGAGATCCTCCTTCGATTCGAAGTGCGCGTAGAGCCCGCTCTTGCTCATCCCGATGGTCGAGGCCAACCCGCCGATGGTCAGGCCGTCGAGTCCGTCGACGGTCGCCAGCCGCGCGGCCTCCACCAGGATCGCCAACCGTGTGCGCTCGCCCTTCGGCCGCTGCCTCACGCACGCAAGCGTAAAAGCACGACCGTGCTTTTACGGGTTTGAGCTGGTGATCGGCGTG
>DATEIG010000365.1:0-2437 GCA_035279185.1 Mycobacterium sp. | reverse complement strand
TCGACCAACAGATTGCGGTTGACCCCGTAGGACTCCGGTTCCGCGCCGCTGCGGGGGTCGAATACCCGTGACCCCCAGCCGTGGTCGACGACCACCACGCCGGGCCGCGGCGCCTTGTCGATGGTCGCGGGCAACTCGATCTCGCCGACCGGTGAGAACACCCGAACCCGATCTCCTTCGCCGATGCCGAGAACGGCGGCGTCGTCAGGGTTGATGAGCACCTCGCTCCTCTTGCCCGACGGATGCAGGCCGGGAAGATCGTTGAGCCACGAGTTCATCGAGTGGCGGTGCCGCCGGTTCGCCAGCTGGAACGGGTAATCTTGCGGCGCAACCGGATTCGGCTCGGTCAGCAATTCCTGCGTACGCTTGACGAACTCCGGCGGCGCGGCGTGCACCTTCTTGTCGTCCGTGCGCAGGGCGTCCCTGAAGTGGCCGAACTCGCGCGGCCCCAGCACCCAGCCGTGTGGGTGGGCCTTGACATCCCGCCATGTGAGTCTGCGGCCGTTGACCTTTCGGCCGGTGGCGACCACCAGGCGGTCCATCCAGTGCGGGGTGAACTCGAGCTGCGGTCTGCGGGTCAACCGAGCCAGGCGCCGGGTCGCTTGGATGAAGCCGTTGAGCCCCTTGGCCCGGAACAACGGCTTGCGCATCGCGATCGCCAGATCGACGAAGATGCGCCACTCCTCGCGTGCGCCCGGCGGCGGATCGACGGCTTTCGCCCCGTACTGCAGATAGGGTTCGTCGTGCATGCTGCTGGTGAACGCCAGCAGATCGTCGCGTTCCAGCCAGTGCACGGCGGGCAGCAGCCAGTGCGCGTGCCGATGGCTTTCACGCTGGACGAAATCGATGGCCACCAACAGGTCGAGTTGTTCGAGCGCCGTGTCCAGCTTCGCGCCGTCCGGGCCGGACACCACGGGATTGCCGCAGTTGATGACCATCCCGCGGATCTGGCCCGGGCCCGATGTGGTGATCTCGTCGGGCAATTCGCTCAGCGCATGGGCGCCGGCGATCATCTCGCGACCGAGTAGCCGGCTTCTGTGCGGGTTCGCCTTGATCATGCCCGCCATCCGGATCGCGTCGACGTATCCGGGCTCGTAACGCCTGCCGCCGGGCCGGTCCATCCGGCCGGTGATCACGTTGAGCACATGGCCGAGCCACTCTGCGACGGTGCCCGTGAGGTGCATCGAGACACCGGTGCGCGTCACCGCCATCGCGGTGCCGGCGTGGGCGAACCCGCGCGCCACCCGTTCGATGTCGGACCGGGGGATGTCGCAGCGGGCGGCGAGGTCGTCGAGGTCGACGTCCGCGACGAGCGCACGCAATTCCGGCACCCCCGTTGTCAATTCGGTGCAGTCCTCGGTGTGCTCGAGTCTCTCGTCGAGGATGACCTTGATCATCGCCAGCAGCAGCGCCCAGTCCTGCCCGGGTCGCACCGCCAGATGCACGTCGGCGTGCTCAGCCGATTCGGTGCGCAGCGGATCGACGACGACGATCGTCGCGCCGCCCTTCTGCCGGTCGAGCGCCCGGCGCCACCCGCCGGGCACCGTCTCCAGCCAATTCCATGCACTGACAGCGGGATTGGTGCCGACGAGGAGGAAGTAGTCGCAGTTGTCGATGTCGGATACCGGCGCCATCAACATGGAGCCGTACATCGCGGTGGCGACGACGTGCATCGCGTTCTGGTCGACCGAGCCGACGAAATACCGGCTGTGCGTGCCGATTGCGTCCAGCCACCCGTTCATGAAGACGATGTTCGACGACGAGAAGCCTGCCGGGTTGCCGTAGTAGATGCCGACGGCATCGGGTCCGTCCGCGTCGATCAGTGCGTTCATCCGTGCGGCGATGTCGGCGATCGCCTCGTCCCAGGTGGCCTCGACATAGGTGTCGCCGACGCGTCGCATCGGGTTGAGGATGCGGCGGGGGTGTTCGACGAGCTGGTTGGCCGTGCGGCCCTTGGCGCAGAAGTCGCGCCAGGTGTGCGGGTTCTGCTTGTCGGGGGAGATCTTCGTGACGCGGTTGCCGTCGACAGTGACCTCGATGCCGCACGATGCCAGGCAGTACCGGCAGAACGTGTGCACGGTCTCGGCGCTCATGGGTGACATAGTGCCCGACCGCTACCGACCCCCGCGGCCGTTAAGCGGGTCGCTTCAGCTCGCGGGAGGAAAGTCAGGCCTGCGCCATCGCCCAGTACTCGCCGTGACGGGCGAGCAGCTCGTCGTGGCTGCCACGCTCGACGATCCGGCCTTCCTCCATCACCAGGATCTGGTCGGCGTCGCGGATCGTCGACAGCCGGTGGGCGATGATGAAGCTGGTCCGGTCGCGGCGCAGCTCGACCATCGCGTGCTGGATCAGCAGCTCGGTCCGGGTGTCCACCGAACTGGTCGCCTCGTCGAGGATCAGCAGCTGCGGCCGGGCAAGAAACGCCCGCGCGATCGTG
>DATEIG010000364.1:0-5166 GCA_035279185.1 Mycobacterium sp. | reverse complement strand
TACAGCGTCAGCAGGCTGGTCACCACGCTGCCGCCGACCAGCAGCCACGCGAGCACCGAGCCGTTCTGGGCGCCCGCCTCCAGCAGCGCCACCTTGCCGATGAACCCCGAGAACGGCGGTATGCCACCAAGATTGAGGGCGGGCACCACGAAAACGAACGCCAGTATCGGGCTGGCCGCGGCGAGCCCGCCCAGCCGCTGCAGTGTCGACGCGCCCGCCTGCCGCTCGATGAGGCCGACGACGAGGAACAACGTCGTCTGCACCAGGATGTGGTGCGCCACGTAGTAGATCGCGCCGGACAGCCCGAGCTCGCTCGACAACGCCACCCCGAACACCATGTAGCCGATGTGGCTGACGAGGGTGAACGACAGCAGCCGCTTGATGTCGGCCTGCGCGATGGCGCCGAGGATGCCGACGATCATGGTGAGGAACGCGGCGACCATCAGCATCTTGTCCAAACCGCCGCCGGGGAACAGCAGGGTGTGCGCCCGGATGATCGCGTACACACCGACTTTCGTCAGCAGGCCCGCGAACACCGCGGTGACCGGCGCGGGTGCCGTCGGATAGGAGTCGGGCAGCCACGTCGAGAGCGGGAACACCGCCGCCTTGATGCCGAACGCGACGAGCAGAACCGCGAACAGCGCGCTGCGGGTGCCGTCGGCGACGCCGTCGAGCCTGGTGGCCACCTCCGCCAGGTTGAGGGTGCCGGTCGCGGCGTACACCAGCGCGATGCCGATCAGGAAGATGATCGACGACACCATCGACACCATCACATACGAGATGCCTACCCGCACACGTTCGGTGCTGGCGCCGATCGTCAGCAGCACGAAGCTCGCCACCAGCAGCACTTCGAAGCCGACGAAGAGGTTGAACAGGTCGCCCGCGAGGAAGGCGTTGCAGACGCCCGCGGACAGCACGAGGTAGGTGGGCAGGAAGATCGACACCGGTTGGCGCTCGTCGCCGTCGCGGATGCCCTGGCCGATGGCGTAGAAGACCACGGCCAGCAGCACGATCGACGAGACGACCATCATCAGCGCCGAAAGCCGGTCCACGACAAGGCTGATGCCGAGCGGACCCATCCCGGGCACGCTCTGCGCCCATCCGCCGACGTGCAGCACCAGCGTGCCGTCGCGGTCGGCCAGATACAGCAGTGCCGCGCACACCGCCACCACCGCGGTCAGCGCCGCGAGCGTGATGGCCCGCTGCAGCCGCGGCCGTCGGCCCGCGAACATCGTCGCGGCGGCGCCGAGCAGCGGGATCAGCACGGGCAACGGCGTCAACACCCCGGCGGTGCTCATGACTCGGCTCCCGTCATCGCGAACCCTCCAGGCCAGGCAACGCATCCAGCTCGTCGGGTTCGTCGGTGTCGCGGGCCGGCACCGGTTCCGGGCGCGCCTCGTCGAACGCGGCGGCCTCCTCGTCGGTCATCTTTGCGACGCGGGTGTCCTCGGGGTCGTTGGTGACCTCCTCCTCCGTCGTCATCCGGTAGGTGCGGTAGATCAGCGAGAGCACGAACGCCGCGACCCCCATGCTGATGACGATCGCGGTGAGGATCATCGCCTGCGCCAGCGGGTCCGCGGTCGCCTCCTGACCGTTGCTGACGCGACCGCGCACCGGCGGATTGCCCGACGGTCCGCCGACGACGAGGATCAGCAGGTTCACGGCGTTGCCGATCAGCAACAACCCCAGCAACATTCGGGTGAGGTTGCGCTCCAGCAGCAGATAGACGCCGACGCTGGTGAGCCCGCCGATCAGGATCAGCGGAACGATGAATGTCGTCATCGGGCCGCCACCGCCGCATGCTGTTCGGCCATCTCGGTGTCGACCCGCGCACCGAGGCTGCGCAGCACGTCGAGCACGAGACCGACCACGATCAGATACACCCCGAGATCGAAGAACAGGGCGGTGACGAGCTTGATGTGACCGAGCACGGGAAGGTCGAACTCGAGCACGGCCGACGACAGCGCAGGAGCGCCGAGTAGCAGCGAGGCCACCGCGGTCCCCGCCGACAGCGCCAACCCGACGCCCAGGATCTTGCCCGCGTCCAACGGCAGCGTCTCGCCGAGTTCGTACCGCCCGCCGGCGAGATAGCGCAGCACGAGCGCGAGTCCCGCCATCAGACCGCCTGCGAACCCGCCGCCCGGGGTGTTGTGGCCCGCGAAGAAGAAGTAGACCGACAGCACCATGATGAGCGGGAAGATCATGCGCGTCGCGACCTCGAGCACCAGCGAGCGGTTCCGCGGGTCGCGCAACTCGCTGCCGCGCAACCAGGTGACGGCTCCCGCGGCGGGACTGGTCGCCAGCGTCGCGGGCATCGCGATATCGGGCTGCCCCGCGTCGGCGACACGGGGTGCAGCGCCGAAACGCCTGTGCCGGAACACCATTGACGCCACTCCGGTGGCAGCCACGAGCAGCACCGAGACCTCGCCCATGGTGTCCCAGGCGCGGATGTCGACGAGCAGGACGTTGACGGTGTTCGCACCCTGGCCCCGGTAGTAGGCGGCATCGGGCAGCAGCGCGGCGATCGGCACCCCGGTGCGGGCGGCCATCGCGAACGCAGCGACGGTGGTCACGCTCGCGCCGACGGCCAGTGCGAGCACCGCTCTGGGCAGCCGGTGTCGGCGCATGTTGCCCGCGTCGGACTCGGCGGGCAGCGACCGCAGCACCAGCACGAAGATGACGAGCGTGAGCGTCTCCACCAGGAACTGCGTCAGCGCGAGATCGGGCGCACCGTGGAAGGCGAAGATGGTGCCGCAACCGTAGCCGGACACACCCACCAGCAGAACGGCCGCGAGCCGGTTGCGCATCACCGTCGCACCCAGTGCGGCGGCGAGGATCAGCAGCCCGACGATCACCTGCAGCGGCGACCCCCACAGCGCGAACTCCGGCCGGTCGCGCGCGCCGAGCATCAGCGCCACCGTCGGCACCGCCGCCAGCGTCGCGAGAATGACCGACTGGGTGGCGGGGATCGAACCGCGTTGCGTGGTGCCCGTCAGCCGGACCGACAGCACGTCGAGTCCCCGGATCACCGCGTCGTAGATGTGGTCGGCGTTGCCGAGCGGTAGATACACCAACCGGTTGCGGCGCAGCCGGGACCGGCCGAAGAACACCGCGGTGCCGGTGGCGAGCACCACCGCCGACAGCAGCAACGGGAGATTGAGGCCGTGCCACAGCGCCAGTTCGTAGTCGCCGTCGGGGCCGACGGTGTCGGCGTAGGTGTCCAGTGCGTTGTCGAGCGGCGACGGCCAGAGCCCGAGAATCAGGCCCGCCGCGGCCAGGATCGCGGGGGACGCAAGGAATGTCGCTGGGGCCGAGTGCATTTCGGCGACCCGCTTGCTCGGTTCGCTCCTGCCCTTCTTGGCGAAGGCACCCCACAGGAACCGCAGGCTGTAGACGGTGGTGAACACCGAACCCGCCACGATCGCCGCCAACACGAACGGTGCGGTGTGGCCGAGAGATTCACTGTGCAGCAGTGTTTCGAAGTCCGCTTCCTTGGCGACGAAGCCGAGGAACGGCGGTAGTGACGCCATGCTCGCCGTCGCGCCGATGGCGATGATCAGCAGCGGCTTGTTCGCGGCGCCGAGCCAGGCGAGCCGTCGGATGTCGCGGGTGCCGGTGGTGTGGTCGATGATGCCGACGACCATGAACAGCGCCGCCTTGAACATCGCGTGCGCGCACAGCAGCGCCAGACCGGCGAGCATCATGTCGCTGCCGCCCGCACCGACCATCACGGTGATGAAGCCGAGCTGGCTCACGGTGCCGAACGCCAGGATCAGTTTCAGGTCGTACTCGCGCACCGCCCGCCAGCCGGCCAGCAGCACGGTCACGACGCCGAGCGTGATCACCATCGGCCGCCACGGCGGCGAGTCGGCGAAACCCGGTGTCATGCGCGCGACGAGATAGACGCCCGCCTTGACCATCGCCGCGGCGTGCAGGTATGCGCTGACCGGCGTCGGCGCCGCCATCGCGCCCGGCAGCCAGAAGTGCATCGGCACGATCGCCGACTTGGCCAGGGCACCGACGAGAACGAGCACGACGGCCACCGACACCGCGATCCCGCTCGGCGGGGCAGCGATGAGCTCGCTCAACAGATAGGTGCCGGACACCGTGCCGAGGATGACGATGCCGACGAGCATCGCGAGCCCGCCTGCGGTGGTGACGAGCAGCGCCTGCACGGCGGCCTTGCGGCTGCTGGCTCTCTCGGCGTAGTGCCCGACCAGCAGGAAGGACAGCACCGTGGTGAGCTCCCAGAACACGTAGAGCACCAGCATGTTGTCGCTGACCACGAGACCGAACATGGCGCCGGAGAATGCGACGAGCTCGGCGGCGAAGCTCGGCAGCCGCTTCTCGGTGTGGCCGTCGTGGTGGTGGAAATAGTCGGCGCAGTAGAAGAGCACCAGCGCGCCGATGCCCAGCACGAGCACGCTCATGATCGCCGCGAGTGCATCGAACCGCAGCGTGATGTCCATCGACAGCTCCGGCACCCATGACACGTCGACGCTGCGCGCCTGACCCGGTTCGGGCCAGTTCAGCGCCACCCAGACCAGTGACCCGAGCGGCACGAGGGCCAGCGGATAGAACGCCCGTCTGCCCCACCGGTAGACCAGCAGGGGAGCCGACGCAGTCGCGACCGCGTGGGCGAACAAGACGACGAGCAAGGCACTCCGATCGAGTTTTTGGTCGGGGTGTCAGCCGGGGGACGGCTTTGGCTGAACCCCAGTCTACGTGGGCCGATATCGCTACCATGCCGCGTCGTGGATGCATGCGATGTGGTAGTGGTCGGCGCGGGACCCACCGGCCTCATGCTCGCCACCGAACTCGCATTGGGCGGCGCGGACGTCCGGCTGCTCGAAGAACGCACCGACATGCCGAACATCACCAGGGCGTTCGCCGTGCACGCCCGCACGCTCGAGCTGCTCGACGCCAGGGGCATGGCCGACGACCTCATGGCCCGCGGTGTGCCGGTCTACGAGATCGCCCCGCCCGGCGGGTCCACCATGAACCTGCGCGATCTGCCGACGCGATTCGGCATGCTGCTCGTCGTCCCACAGAGCGGCACCGAGCACGTGCTGGGCGCCAGGGTCGACGACATGGGGGTGCCGGTGGTGCGCGGCGCCGAGGTGGTCGGGCTCACCCAGGACGACGACGGCGTCACGGTGGAGTGCG
>DATEIG010000363.1:0-3633 GCA_035279185.1 Mycobacterium sp. | reverse complement strand
AACCCTGTTGATCAGGGCGGCTACGGGTTCGATCCCGAAAAGCTTTGGGCCACTGTCTATCTCGACGATGACGAGGCGGTCGGCTACTGGCAGGAGGTCGCGGGGCTGCCGCTCGAGCGCATCCAGCGCCGCGGCATGGCCGACAACTACTGGTCGATGGGCATCCCCGGCCCCTGCGGCCCCTCATCGGAGATCTACTACGACCGCGGTCCGGAGTACGGCATCGAAGGCGGGCCCGAGGCCAACGAGGACCGCTACATCGAGATCTGGAATCTCGTGTTCATGCAGAACGAGCGCGGCGAAGGAACGTCCAAGGAGGACTTCGAGATCCTCGGACCGTTGCCGCGCAAGAACATCGACACCGGGATGGGTGTCGAGCGCGTGGCATGTCTTCTGCAGGGCGTCGACAACGTCTACGAGACGGACCTTCTCCGTCCGGTCATCGACCTCGTCGCAAGCATCGCGCCGCGCGGGTACGGCGAGGGCAACCATGACGACGACGTCCGCTACCGGATCATCGCCGACCACAGCCGCACGGCGGCGATCATCATCGCCGACGGTGTCAGCCCGGGTAACGACGGACGCGGGTACGTGCTGCGGCGGTTGCTTCGCCGGATGATCAGGTCCGCGAAACTGCTGGGCATCGAACAGCCGGTCGTCGCCGACATCATGGCCACGGTGCGCGACGCGAACGGACCGTCGTATCCGGATCTGGTCACCGATTTCGACCGTATCCAGCGCATCGCGGTGGCCGAGGAAACGGCGTTCAACCGCACGTTGGCGTCGGGTTCGCGGCTGTTCGACGAGGCGGCCCGTGCGACGAGGCAGTCCGGTGCCACCGTGCTGTCCGGGTCCGATGCGTTCACACTGCACGACACCTACGGCTTCCCGCTCGAGCTGACCCTGGAAATGGCCGCGGAGTCGGGCCTCAGCGTCGACGAAGAGGGTTTCCGAGGGCTGATGGCCGAGCAGCGTCAGCGTGCGAAGGCCGACGCGGCGGCCCGCAAGCAGGCGCACACCGACCTGTCGGCCTACCGCGAGCTCGTCGACTCAGGCCCAACCGAGTTCACCGGCTTCGACGAATTGACCACTGAGGCAACGATTCTCGGTATCTTTGTAGACGGCAGGCGGGTTCCCGTGGTGTCGCACGACGGTCAAACGGGTGAGCGCGTCGAGCTGGTCTTGGACCGGACCCCGTTCTATGCCGAATCGGGCGGCCAGATCGCCGACGAGGGCAGCGTCACAGGCACCGGCTCGTCGAGCACCACCAGGGCGGCTGTCACCGACGTCCAGAAGATCGCCAAGACGCTGTGGACCCATCGCATCAATGTCGAGTCAGGCGAGTTCGTCGAAGGTGACACGGTCGTCGCGGCGGTCGACCCGCGCTGGCGCCACGGCGCGACCCAGGGACACTCCGGTACCCACATGGTTCACGCCGCTCTGCGACAAGTCCTCGGCCCCAACGCCGTTCAGGCGGGTTCGCTGAACCGACCCGGCTATCTGCGTTTCGACTTCAACTGGCAGGGCGCTCTGTCGGAGGAGCAGCGGACGCAGATCGAAGAGGTCACCAACGAGGCTGTCGAAGCCGACTTCGAGGTCCACAGCTTCACCACCGAACTCGAGAAGGCCAAGGCGATGGGCGCGATGGCGCTCTTCGGTGAGGCCTACCCCGAAGAGGTGCGGGTCGTCGAAATCGGCGGCCCGTTCTCGCTCGAGCTGTGCGGCGGCACGCACGTTCGCAACTCGGCGCAGATCGGCCCCGTGACGATCCTCGGAGAGTCGTCGGTCGGGTCGGGTGTGCGGCGTGTGGAGGCCTACGTCGGTCTTGACTCGTTCCGTCATCTCGCGAAGGAGCGCGCGCTGATGGCGGGGCTGGCGTCGTCGCTCAAGGTGCCGTCGGAGGAGGTGCCCGCCCGGGTGGCGCAGCTGGTCGACCGGCTCAAGACCGCCGAGAAGGAACTCGACCGGATGCGGCTCGCCGGCGCGCGGGCGGCGGCCGTCAACGCGGCGGCAGGCGCCGAACAGATCGGTAAGGTCCGTCTGGTGGCGCAGCGGATGGCCGGTGGCACGTCGGCCGGAGATCTGCGCAGCCTCGTCGGAGACATCCGAGGAAAGGTCGGTTCCGACCCGGCGGTGATCGCGCTGATCGCCGAGGGGGAGAACGACTCCGTCCCATTCGTCGTCGCTGTCAACCCGGCCGCGCAGGACCTCGGCCTGAAGGCCAACGAGTTGGTGAAGGCGCTCGGCGCGGCGGTGAACGGCCGCGGCGGCGGTAAGGCCGACATGGCGCAGGGCTCGGGCAAGGGCGCCGCAGGTATCGACGCGGCGCTGGCCGCCTTACGCGCGGAGATAGGCCGGAGCTAGCCAGGTGCCGAACCCAGAACACCGCCTGCCCGACCGGCCCGGCGGCGACGATCCCGGACGAGGACGCCGGCTGGGTGTCGACGTTGGAACCGTTCGTATCGGGGTTGCGGTCAGCGACCCCGACGGCATCCTCGCGACGCCGGTCGAGACGGTCCGCCGCGACAGGACCGACCGACATCTTCGGCGACTGGCGCAGCTCGCGGCGGAACTGGAGGTCGTCGAGGTGATCATTGGGCTGCCTCGTACGCTGTCCGACCGAACCGGTCCGTCAGCGCAGGACGCCATCGGCATCGCGGAGAATCTGGCGCGCCGTATCGCGCCGACGCCCGTGCGGATGGCTGACGAACGGCTGACCACTGTCAGTGCACAACGATCGCTGCGGGAAGCCGGCGTCCGAGCGAGGGGACAGAAGTCGATGATCGACCAGGCCGCGGCTGTCGGCATACTGCAGAGCTGGCTGGATCAACGGCGGACAACACTCAACGAGGTCGGTAATGCCTGACGCCTGGGACCGCGAACGCCCGCAGCCGGTTGCTGTCGGCCCGCCGCGGCGGCGATTGAGCCGCGCGGACCGCATTCGGGACGCCCGTCGTCGTCGCAGGCGCCGTCTGGTCCGCGGCGCCACGCTGTGCGTGTTCGTCGTCGTGGTGATCGGCGCGGTATTCCTCGGTTCGCGGCTGTGGCACAGCTTTTTCGGAGGGAACACGGACTACTCCGGAGAAGGCAAGGCCGACGTGGTGATCCAGGTTCACGATGGCGATTCGACGACGGCGATCGGCCAGACGCTCGAGAACAGCGACGTGGTCGCGACGTCGAAGGCGTTCGTCACGGCCGCGGAAGGCAATTCGGCGATTCAGGCCATCCAGCCGGGCTTCTACAAGATGCGCACCGAGATCTCGGGGGCTGACGCGGTTTCGCGACTGGCCGATGCGCAGAGCCGGGTGGGAAAGCTGGTGATCCCTGAGGGGCGCCAACTCGACGACACCCAGGACGTCAAGACGAACGGTGTCACCGAGGGCATCTTCACGCTGATATCGAACGCGACCTGTGTTGACCTCGACGGCGACCGACGGTGTGTGTCGGCCGACGACCTTCGCGAGGCGGCGGGCACCGCATCGCTGAAGGAGCTGGCGGTGCCGGACTGGGCGACCAAGCCGGTGCAGGCGATGGGTGACGACCACCGCAGGCTCGAGGGTCTCATCGCGCCGGGGGCGTGGGATGTCGATCCCTCGGCGTCGCCGCGGGAGATCCTGTCGTCGCTCGTCGGCG
>DATEIG010000362.1:0-2030 GCA_035279185.1 Mycobacterium sp. | reverse complement strand
AGGGCGGCCCCTGACCGGGCGGCGGATGCAGTCGCACGTCGCCGTCGTCGTCGATGTCATGCGGCCAGCCGAGCACCTCGGCCCACCACGCGCCGAGCGCCGTCGCGTCGTGCGCGTCGATGCAGATCTCGTCGAACTTCAAGACCATGAAGCCAACTCCTTCTTCAGCACCTTACCCATCGCGTTGCGTGGCAGCGCGTCCACGATCCGAACGTCCCGTGGTCGTTTGTGTACCGAGAGCTGCTCTGCGACATAGCTGATCAGTGTCTGCGGGTCGGCATCGCCCACGACGTAGGCGACGATGCGCTGACCGAGGTCGTCATCGGGCACACCCACGACGGCCGCCTCCGTCACGCCGGGATGCCCGAGCAGCACCGCCTCGATCTCGCCGGCGCCGACCCGGTAGCCGCCGGTCTTGATCAGGTCCACCGACTCTCGGCCGACGATGCGGTGCATACCGTCGCCGTCAATTGCCGCCGCATCGCCGGTGCGATACCAGTCACCGTCGAAGGCATTTACGGTGGCGTCCGGCAGGTTGAGATATCCGTCGAACATCGTCGGGGTCCGAACCTGAAGCGAGCCAATGGTTTCCCCGTCATACGGAGACGGCGCACCGTGGTCGTCGACCAGACGGGTGCTCACCCCGCTGAGCGGCAGCCCCACCCACCCGGCTCTGCGTTCGCCGTCGGCGCGCGTGCTGACGGTGATCAGCGTTTCGCTGGCGCCGTAGCGCTCCACGGGTCGGTTGCCGGTCAGTTCGGCGAGCCTGTCGAACACCGGCACCGGAAGCGCCGCACTCCCCGAGACCAGGAGCCGCGCCGACGACAGCGCACCGGCCGCGGCGACATCGTCGACCACGCGGGACCACACCGTCGGCACGCCGAAGTACAGCGAGCCGCCCGCCGCGGCGTAGGTGGCAGGGGTGGGTTTTCCGGTGTGCACGAACCGGTTTCCGATCCGCAGCGACCCGAGCAGGCCGAGGACCAGGCCGTGGATGTGGAACAGCGGAAGGCCGTGCACCAGCGTGTCGTCCGGCGTCCACTGCCACGCTTCGGCCAGCGCGTCGATGTCGGCGGCGATCGCCCGCCTGCTCACCAGGACGCCCTTCGGCGGACCTGTGGTGCCCGAGGTGTACATGATGAGCGCGGTGGCCTCGGGCGGCGGTTCGGCGTAGCGGTGCCATGACCGGGCGTGCAACCGCACCGGCATGTGGGGCAGGCCTTCGAGGTCCTCGGGTTGCTCGCCGAGCCACAGCTGCGCACGCGAGTCGGACAGGATGTGGCGCCGCTCGGCTGCGCCGACATCGGCAGGCACCGGCACGACGGGTACGCCGGCGATCAGGCATCCGGTGACGGCGAGGACGGTGGTGGCGGTCGGCCTGGCGAGGACCGCGACCCGCTGCGCCCCGCCGACCCGTTCGGCGACCGAGGTGGCGGCGCCGACGAGATCGCTTCGGCTCAGCACGGCGCCGTCGATGCGGACCGCGTCGCCGATGTCGGCTCCGCCGGCGACAGCCGCGGGGTTCAGCGAGGCCAGCAGCACGCCAGCGAGGCTACCCGTATGTCCTCGGCATACTTGGCGCGTGGACGAGATCCGGGGCATTGCTTCTCGCGAGGTGTACCGCAACGACTGGATGACGGTGCGCGAGGACGAGGTGCGGCGCCCCGACGGGTCCGACGGGATCTACGGCGTCGTCGACAAGCCGGACTACGCGCTGATCATCGCGCGCGACGGCGACAGGTTCCGGCTCGTCGAGCAATTCCGGTATCCCCTCGGCCTGCGGCGCTGGGAGTTCCCGCAGGGCACCGCGCCCGGCCGGGCCGACCTGGATCCGACGGCGCTGGCCCACCGCGAACTGCGCGAGGAGACCGGCCTGCGGGCCGATTCGATGGTGCCGATCGGCCTGCTCGATGTCGCGGCCGGGATGAGCAGCCAGCGCGGCAGGGTCTTCGTCGCGACCGGCATCACCGAGGGCGACCACGACCGTGAGCACACCGAGCAGGACATGCACAGCGAGTGGTTCACCCGCG
>DATEIG010000361.1:0-3388 GCA_035279185.1 Mycobacterium sp. | reverse complement strand
CACAGGTGCTGCGGGTCGCCATGCGCGTCGCATCTTTTCCTGGATTGCTCGCCACCACCACGATCTTCGGGGCTCGCGAGGAACTGCCCGAGTCTCCCGAGCCCGGCACGGTCGGGCTCGTTGTCGCCGAGGGCACGGTGGTCGGCGAGCACGCCGTTCCGCCGGGCCATTTCGCCGAGCACCAACCGCCCGCTCTGCTCATGCTGCATCCGCCGTCGGAGACCACCCCGTCGCTGCCGGAGTGCACGGGGGCCGCGTCGGGATGCGTCCTGCTTCCCGGCCTCCCGCATCTGGGCCTGGGCCACCGCGCCGCCTGGGTCGAGGCCGAATCCGACGGAACGGTCACCTCGATGGTGAGCCGGGTGGGTATCGACCCGATCAGCGATCCCGACACCGCGATCCTCGCGATGCTGCTCGCCGCGTAGGGACCGTGCCGCTGGAACCGTCGCCCGGCTGACCCCGATATCCGCCTGGCAATTCCGCCCCGCGGCGCGGTCGTGCGCCTCGTCGGTAAGGGATCCGTAAGAGCTCAATTTCAGCAAACCTCGCGATCCGCTCGCCCTGCCGCCGGACCGGTTGCCCGAAGCGCCCGTGGCGAGCAGATAGCCAATGGTCAGGGGCCTCCGAGCTAAGTGGCACCTACGTATCCGTCAAAATTTGCTTGACCACAACATGAGACATCGTTGCGATATGTGCCAAACCTGCTGCTTAACGGGGTATGGAGCCTCGTGAAGAAAAAGCCGGGTTAACTTTTACGCGGTTTGCACTTGGTTGTTGGCACAACTCTCGCTACGATGATCAGCAAATACGCCGCCTAGTTAGTCCGCTCTGTCAGCATGTGGAGGTCAATTCGATGAGCAAGACGTTCTCCGCCCGCCTAAACCGGCTGTTCGACACGGTTTACCCGCCCGGGCGCGGTCCTCATACGTCGGCTGAGGTGATCGCGGCCCTGAAGTCGGAGGGCATTACGATGTCGGCTCCGTACCTGTCACAGCTGCGTTCAGGCAACCGTACGAATCCTTCGGCGGCGACCATGGCCGCACTTGCCAACTTCTTCCGGATCAAGCCGGCGTACTTCACCGACGACGAGTACTACGAGAAGCTGGACAAGGAATTGACCTGGCTCGCCAATATGCGCGACGAGGGTGTCCGTCGTATTGCGGCGAGGACGGTCGGCCTATCCGCTGAGGCGCAGCAGGACATTGTTTCCAAGGTGGACGAGCTGCGTCGCCGGGAGCACCTCGACGATTAGCCCGCTGTGCGCGCCAACGCGGCGCCCGGCGAAGTAATACGCGAAGCCCTCCGTCAAGAGGTGGCTGCGACACCCGCCCTGTCCAGCTGCCTGTACTGCTTCGCGATGGCCAGGATCCACTCCCGGTCGGAGTAGCTGGTCGGTTGACGCAACCAGCCGAGACCGGGGAACAACGCGCGCTTGGTCTCCGCATCGGTCTGCCCGCGGCCCGCGTAAATCCACTCCGCGATCGCACGCGCCTGCACCTCGGGCGGCACGTTCGGCGAATCGACGTCGGTCAGATCGACGACGTTCTCCAGATCGTGGTCGGCCGACGCTCCAGCGGCGTCGACCTTGTGTCGCAGCGCGGCATCGGCGGCCGTCGCCTCGAGGAAGAGCGCGTCGGAGATCAGCGACATCCGCTCGGCCACCCGGAACACCAGCGGGCCGCGGGGCCGCACACCGATACCGACGTCGGGATGTCGCAGCCCGAGCTCGTCGAGCAGCGGTGCGATGGCCCGCAGTTCCCGGCGGGCACCGAACCAGTCCTCCACACTCGGCAGAAGCGAGCCGGCCGCGACCACCAGCATTGCGCAACCCAGCAGCGTCGCGGCCGCGCCCACGCCGACGAATTGCGTTGTGCCGACGGCACGTAGGAAGAAGAAGGCGCTGGCGAGCACGATCAGCACGATGCCGACGGTGAAGACGAACAGTGCTCGCCCGCGGCGGGTGCGATTCGAATGCCGCATGCCTGCCCACGACACCAACGTCAGCGCCAGCAGCACGTAAAGCAGGGGCAGCAGCCACGACAGCGCGGTTCCGTTGGAGCCGAGGTTGCGTCGCAGATACTCCTCGGGCGACATCGATACCTGCTTGCCCGCCGCGAAGAACGTCACCAGGGTCGCGACGGCGATCACGACCGCTATTGCGTACTGCCAGATGGCGATGCGACGCAGCGTTGCGGGCTTACGGGGCGACGCCACCGTCGTGATCATCACGCAGCTGCCCGCGGCGCAGCCCACCAACGCCACCTGGCTGAGACCCATCGAGATGTTCGGCCAGCGCAGCAGTTGATCGAGCAGCAGCGTCAGCGGTTGCCAATTGAGTGCTGCGACGAGGCCCAGGCTTCCGAGCGCGAGGATCATCGCGGTGCTCACCAGTGACTGCTTGTTGACGAGGGCCCACCCGATGCGCAGGCCGGTGGCAAGACCGAGGAGTCCGGCGATCACCCAGATGATCAACCAAATGCCTCTCCGAGCCGAACCTGCACGATGGAGGAGCGGTCGGAGGGCAGCCTACCGAGGCGGTAGATGAGCAGAGCCGCGAAATCCTCGGCTTCCTGCTCGGCGTCTTCACCGCTCGGTCCCATGCAGCCGGTGCGCTGGTTGAGCATGTAGCCGATCAGTTCGGAACTGGCGAACTCCGTCTCCGCGCGGGCGGCTTGGACGACGGGAATCCCCTCGTGGCCCAGGACGAGATGGCCGAGTTCATGGGCCAGCGTGCGGTCCCACGCGGGCAACCCCTTCTGGATGAGGAACACATCCCGGTCGGCGTACTGCCGCCACTGCCCGCACACCCCCGGCGGCAGATCCGACATCTTGAGCTCGATCGGCCGATTACGGTCCGCGCTGACAGCGTCGACGAGGCGTGGCAGCGAGATCTCGCCGCGGCGCGGGGCGAGATCGAGCACCGCGCTCACGGCGCGGGTCACGCGACGACTAGCAGGCATACGTCCCCCTCTCCGACGAGTCCACTATGCGCTGCCCGCCCCGGTTGAGGGGGGCAGTTTGTAGTACTACCTCACGAATCGTGCTGAGCCGCCCACGTGCACGGCGTGCCCTGCCTTCGCTTGCCGGTACCCTACTAATCCCCCGGCCCCGGTGAGCACCAAAATACCGACGAGTCCCGGCACCGCCAAGGCTGCTACCTGGGGCAGACCGGCGGTTCGCAGATATTCGTTGTAGCCGATCCGATATGAGGCGTTCGGCACCGCCGCGTTGGACCCGATGTTGGCGGGCGGCGCGTTCCTTCCGGCAGGTGGCTGCGCGAAGATCCCCTTCTCGGAGGGGACAGGTGCCGATCGTGGTCCTGCGCCTGGTCCGGCGCCTGCACCCGCCCCGACCCCGATACCCAGGGGCGGGACGACGATGACCGGCA
>DATEIG010000360.1:0-4617 GCA_035279185.1 Mycobacterium sp. | reverse complement strand
GCCCGCGGCCGTACTCGGCGGTCCCGTCGGGTTCGTCGGATCCGCGCAGTCCAAGCAGGAGCTGATCGAGCGACCGCGCGGCATGTCGTACCTCGTCGTCACGGGGCGTCGCGGCGGCAGCGCGATGGCCGCGGCGGCCGTCAACGCGATCGCGAGCAGCGCGGAATGAGCGAACGCGGAACGCTGTGGGGCGTCGGGCTCGGGCCTGGCGACCCGGAACTGGTGACGGTCAAGGCCGCCAGGGTGATCGGGCAGGCCGACGTCGTCGCCTATCACAGCGCGCGGCACGGACGCAGCATCGCGCGCGCCATCGCTGAACCGTATCTGCGTGACGGCCAGATCGAGGAGCACCTCGTCTATCCGGTCACCACCGAGACGACCGAGCACCCGGGCGGATATGCGGGCGCGATGGAGGACTTCTACCGCGAGGCCGCCGAACGCATCGCGGTCCATCTCGAAGCGGGCCGCGACGTGGCGCTGCTGGCCGAAGGCGATCCGCTGTTCTACAGCTCCTACATGCACATGCACACTCGCCTGACCGAGCGCTTCGACGCGGTGATCGTGCCGGGTGTGACGTCGGTCAGCGCGGCCTCAGCGGCCACCGGCACTCCGCTCGTGCAGGGCGACGAGGTGCTGACGATCCTGCCCGGCACGCTGCCCGCCGACGAGCTCAGGCGACGGCTCGCCGACACCGACGCGGCAGTGGTGCTGAAGCTGGGCCGGTCGTACCCCGTTGTGCGCGAGGCATTGTCGTCGGCGGACCGACTCGATGACACCTACTACGTGGAGCGGGCGAGCACGCCGAAGCAGCGGGTGGCGCCCGCGGCCGACGTCGACGAATCCACGGTGCCCTACTTCTCGCTCGCGATGCTGCCCGGCAGTCCCGCGCGCCCGTCGAAGGCAGGGACCGTCACGGTCGTCGGCCTCGGGCCGGGCGACTCCGACTGGATGACCCCGCAGAGCCGCCGCGAACTCACGGGCGCCACCGACCTGATCGGCTATGGTCCGTACCTCTCGCGCGTCCGGCCGCGCGACGGACAGCGCCTGCATCCGAGCGACAACACCGACGAACCGGCGCGCGCCAGGCTGGCGTGCCGTCTTGCCGAGGAGGGCCGCGCCGTCGCCGTGGTGTCGTCGGGCGACCCGGGCGTCTTCGCGATGGCGACCGCCGTGCTCGAGGAGGCCAAGCAGTGGCCGGGCGTCGACGTGCGGGTGATCCCGGCGATGACCGCGGCGCAGGCCGTCGCGAGCCGGGTCGGCGCGCCGCTCGGACACGACTACGCGGTGATCTCGCTGTCCGATCGGCTCAAGCCGTGGGACGTCATCGCCGCGCGGCTCGCCGCCGCCGCCGAGGCCGACCTGGTGCTCGCGATCTACAACCCCGCGTCGAAGACACGCACCTGGCAGGTCGGCGCCATGCGGGATCTGCTGCTGGAGCACCGTGATCCGGGGACCCCGGTCGTGATCGGCCGTGATGTCTCAGGGCCTCGTGAAGAGGTGACGGTCGTGCGGCTGGCCGACCTCGATCCCGCTTCTGTCGACATGCGGTGCCTGTTGATCGTGGGGTCGTCGCAGACCCAGTGGTACGACGATCGGGTGTTCACCCCGCGCAGGTACCCGACGCTCTGATACTGTCCGGGCGCCATGACCATTCCACGCGGACCCGAAAATGTAACGCCGGCGTGGCTGGGTTCGGTGCTGGGAACCGACGTCAGCCGCGTCGAGGTGACCCCGATCGGCACCGGCCAGACGGGCGCCACCTACCGCGTGCGCGCGAGCTACACCGATGAAACCGCCGAGCTGCCAACGTCGTTCGCGGTCAAGTTGAGCGCGCAGGACGACGCCGTCAGGGAGCGGGTGGCCCTCGGCTACCGCAGCGAGGTCGAGTTCTACTCCCATATCGCCGACAGGATGCGGATCCCGGTCCCGCAGAGCTACCACACCGAGATCTCCGACGATGGCGCCGACGTCGTGCTGCTGCTCGCCGACATGGCGCCCGCCGTTCAGGGCGATCAGATCGCGGGCTGCAGCACAGCAGAAGCCGGCCTCGCGGTCGAGGCGCTGGCCGGTCTGCACGGCCCGAGTTGGTGTGACCCGCAGTGGATGGACCTGGCCGCGATCGTGATGCCGAAGCCGGGCGACGACGAGGCCGCCAAGGGACTCGGCGACATATCGCGCATGGCGGGCGACATCGTGATCGACCGGCTGGGCGCCAAGATCGCCGCCGAGGACCAGGAAACCCTGGTCGCCGCGATGTCGTCGGTGACTGCATGGTTGACGGCCGAACCGGAGCGCTACGCCCTCATGCACGGCGACTACCGGCTGGACAACATGCTGTTCGATCCGGACCGGACCCGCATCACGATCGTCGACTGGCAGACGGTCGGAATCGGTTCGCCGGGAAGGGATCTCGCGTACTTCACCGGGACCAGCCTCGAGCCGTCCGCGCGTTCGGAGATCGAAGGAGATCTGGTCGAGCGATACCACCGGGCGCTGCTCGGATTCGACGTCACCGGATACGACCTCGACACGTGCTGGAGCGACTACCGGCTCGGGATGGTTCAGGTGCCGCTGCTCGTCGCGCTGGGCACCGCCTTCGCGTCGACCACCGAACGCGGCGACGACATGATGATGGCCATGCTGAGCCGCGGCTGCCGGGCGATCCGCGAACTCGGAACGCTCGAGCTGATCAGCTCCTACTCAGAGAACTGACCCAGGCCACGGCCTCGTCGACGGCGGCGACCGCCGCGACGCCGTCGGGCAGCGGAGGCCGGTCGATCATCACGATCGAGACATCAAGCGCGTCAGCGGCATCCAGTTTCGCCTTCGTCATCTCCCCGCCGCTGTTCTTGGTGACGAGGCAGTCGATGCGATGATCGGCGAGCAGCGCATGCTCGTCGTCGAAGCGATACGGCCCGCGCGACAGCACGAGCTCATGGCGACGTGGCAGCGTGCGCGGATCGGGTGCGGTGACGGCGCGGATGAGGAACCACGCATCCACGTCCTTGAACACCTCGACACCGGACCGACCGGTCGTCAGGAAGACCCGCTCGAACCCGTTGTCGCGGACGGCTTTCACGGCGTCGGCATCGGTGGTCGCCGGGATGGCGTCACCCTGGGGCCACGCGGGCCGTGCGAGCACCACGTGCGGCATGTCTCGTGACGCACAGGCTTCTGCGGCGTGTGCAGTGATGGTTGCCGCGTAGGGATGAGTGGCGTCGACGACGGCGTCGATGGTGTTGCCGCTGAGCCAGCGCTCCAGTCCGTCGACGCCGCCGAACCCACCGATGCGCACCTCGCCGACCGGCAGCGCGGGATTCGGCACCCGGCCGGCCAGCGAGCTGATCACCTCGACACTCGGATGCAGACGCCTGGCGAGCTCGCGCGCCTCGGCGGTGCCGCCGAGCAGCAGTATGCGCATCAGTGGCGGTTTCCTCGGGTCCGATCCGCCGAGTACAGGTAGCTGTCGGCGAAGCCTTCAGCGGCGAGCACATCGCCGACGATGATCACTGCGGTCCTGGTGATGCCCGCTGTGTGCATCTCGGCCGCGAGTTCGCCCAGTGTGCAGCGCAGCGTGGTCTCCTGCGGCCAGCTGGCGAACGCGACTACTGCGCAGGGGGTTTCGGCGTCGTAGCCCCCCGCGAGCAACTGCGGGACGATCGCGTCGACCTGTGCTGCGGCGAGGTGCAGCACCAAGGTGGCACCCGGCGCCGCCAACGACTGGAGGTCCTCGCCATCGGGCATCGCGGTCGACAACGTCGCGACCCGCGTCAGCGTCACGGTCTGGGCGACGCCGGGCACGGTGAGCTCTCTGCCGAGTGCAGCGGCGGCCGCGGCGAATGCAGGCACGCCGGGGACGATCTCGTAGTCGATCCCCAGCGCGTCGAGACGTCTGCACTGTTCGGCGAGCGCGCTGTAGAGCGACGGGTCACCCGAATGCAAGCGCGCCACATCCTGGTTCGCCGCATCCGCTTCGGCGATCGTGTCGATGATCGCGTCCAGGGTCAGCGGTCCCGTGTCGACGACCTTCGCGTTCGGCGGGCACAGCGCCAGGAGATCGTCAGGCATGATCGATCCGGCGTACAGGCATACCGGGCAGCTGCTCAGGAGTCGTTGTCCGCGAACGGTGATCAGATCGGCTGCACCTGGACCGGCGCCGATGAAGTAGACGGTCATCCCTTGGTGACCGCCCATTGCGTGACGGGCATGGCCGGTCGCCACCCGGTGAACGTACCGACCGGCTCCCCGCGAGCGTGCTGGAATCGCCTGAGCTCACCGCCGAGGTGCGAATACCACTGTGCGATAACGGCTTCGGATTCAACGGTGACGGCGTTGGCGACCAGCCTACCGCCCGTGGGCAGCCGGTCGAGGCAGGCGTCGAGCAGGCCGGCGCGGGTGAGGCCGCCGCCGACGAAGATCGCGGCGGGCGGTGGTGCGACGTCGAACGATCCCGGGGCGTCGAGCTGCACGTCGACGTCGACGCCGAAGGCCACCGCGTTGCTCGCGATCCGCTTCCGGCGTTGCTCGTCGCGTTCAAAAGCCACTGCCCTGCATCGGATGCCTGCGAGGCACCACTCGATCGCGATGCTGCCGGAGCCCGCACCGACGTCCCAGAGC
>DATEIG010000359.1:0-4548 GCA_035279185.1 Mycobacterium sp. | reverse complement strand
GCGTGCTGACCGCCGAGGAGCTCGCCGCGTCGGTCGACGGAACGGTCGGCCGCTACTCGCCGTACGCGGTGTACCTGTCCGGCGGAGACCCGGGACAGCTCGACGCGGTGCGCGACGGTGTCGCCCTCGTCCAGGACGAGGGCAGCCAACTCGTGGCACGGGCGCTGACGCTCGCGCCTGTCGGCGACGACGGCGGCCGGTGGCTCGACCTGTGCTCCGGTCCGGGCGGCAAGACCGCGCTGCTGGCGGCGATCGGCGCGCAGTCGGGCGCCCGCGTCACCGCCATCGAACCGAACGCGCGACGCGCCGAACTCGTCGAGCAGAACACCAGGGGTCTGCCCGTCGACGTGCTGCGCGTCGACGGCCGCGATCCCGGCGTGGAACCTGGCTTCGACCGGGTGCTGGTGGATGCGCCGTGCACCGGCCTCGGCGCGCTGCGGCGACGGCCTGAGGCGCGCTGGCGCAGGGAACCCTCCGACGTGCCCGCGCTGGCCCGACTCCAGCGCGAACTGCTGGCCTCGGCGATCCGGCTGACCCGGCCCGGCGGGGTTGTGCTGTACGCCACCTGCTCGCCCCACCTGTCCGAGACCGTCGGCGTGGTGGCCGATGCGCTGCGCCGCCACCGGGTCACTGCGCTGGACACCCGGCCCTTCTTCGACGGCGTGGACGACCTGGGAGACGGGCCGTACGTGCAGCTCTGGCCGCACCGGCACGGCACCGACGCGATGTTCGCGGCCGCCCTCGAAGTAGGGTGAGCCCATGTCGCGACCTCTCATCGCCCCGTCGATCCTGGCCGCCGACTTCTCCCGGCTCGCCGAAGAAGTGGCTGCCATAAAGGGTGCCGACTGGGTGCACGTCGACGTGATGGACAACCACTTCGTGCCGAACCTGACCCTCGGCCTGCCGGTCGTGGAGAGCTTGCTGCCGACCACCGACATCCCGATGGACTGCCATCTGATGATCGACAATCCCGACAGGTGGGCGCCCCCGTATGCCGAGGCGGGTGCCTACAACGTCACCTTCCACGCCGAGGCGACCGACAATCCGGTCGGCGTCGCCCGCGACATTCGGGCGGCGGGCGCCAAGGCGGGCATCTCGGTCAAACCCGGCACTCCGCTCGATCCGTATCTCGAGATACTGCCCGAGTTCGACACGCTGTTGATCATGTCCGTCGAACCGGGCTTCGGCGGGCAGAAATTCATCCCGGAGGTGCTGCCGAAGGTCGCGATCGCCCGCAGGCTGGTCGACGCGGGCGAACTGACGATCCTCGTCGAGATCGACGGCGGCATCAACGCCGAGACCATCGAGGACGCCGCCGAGGCGGGCGTCGACTGTTTCGTCGCGGGATCGGCTGTCTACAGCGCGGAGGACCCGGCTGCCGCCGTCGACGCGCTGCGCAGGCGGGCCGCGACCGCGTCACGACATCTGAAGCTATGACCTACGAGGCCGCGATGCGGCTCGCGGTCGAGCAGGCGGAGTCGGTCAAGGGTGCTACCTATCCCAATCCGCCTGTCGGGGCGGTCATTCTGACTCACGACGGCGAGGTCGTCGGCGTCGGCGGAACCGAGCCGACCGGCGGTGCGCACGCCGAGGTGGTGGCGCTGCGTCAGGCGGGTGCCCGCGCAGCGGGCGGTACCGCGGTGGTGACCCTGGAACCGTGCAACCATCACGGCCGCACGCCGCCGTGCGTCGACGCCCTCGTCGCGGCAGGTATCTCGACCGTCGTCTACGCCGTCACCGACCCGAACGCCGAGGCGGCCGGGGGAGCGGCCAGGCTGTCCGGCTCGGGCGTGACCGTGGTCGCCGGTGTGCTCGCCGATGTCGTCGCGAGCGGGCCGCTGCGCGAGTGGCTGCACAAGCAGAGAACCGGAAGCCCGCATGTCACATGGAAATTCGCGACCAGTATCGATGGTCGCAGCGCCGCCGCCGACGGCAGCAGCCAGTGGATCACCAGCGAATCCGCACGCGCCGATGTACACCGCCGTCGCGCGGCCTGCGACGCGATCGTGGTCGGCACAGGAACGGTGTTCATCGACGACCCCAAGCTGACCGCGAGGCTGCCCGACGGCACGCTGGCCGAGCGGCAACCGCTTCGCGTGGTCGTCGGCGAGCGCGAGATCTCGCCCGACGCAGCCGTTCTCAACGACGACACCCGCACGATGGTGATCCGCACCCGAGATCCCCACGAGGTGATCAAGGCCCTGGCGGATCGCACCGACGTCCTCATCGAGGGCGGGCCGACATTGGCCGGGGCATTCCTGCGGGCGGGTGTGATCAACAGGATCCTGGCCTACATCGCGCCGATCCTGTTGGGCGGCCCCATCACCGCGATCGACGATGTCGGCGTGCTGTCCATCGCGCACGCGCAGCGGTGGCAGTTCGACGGGATCGAGCCCATCGGCCCCGACATCCTGCTCAGTCTGGTTCCCGAGTAGCCGACTCGTCGCCGATGTCCAGCGGACGGTGCTCGATCAGGTGCCGAATGCCGCCCGCTCCGAGGCGTTCCCGGAACGCCGCAACCGTATAGCCGACGAGCGTCGCGTCGGTGCGTGCACGCGCGGTCGCCGAACGGGGCAGGTGGAACAACGGACCCAGTTCGCCGAAGTATTCACCCGGCTCCGCGAGCCACAGCAATTCCTCACCGCCGCCTGCCAATTCGCGCAGGATCTCGACTTCGCCCTCGTTGACGACGTAGATGCAGTCGCCCATGGTGCCTTCCTCGAACAGCACCTCACCCGCCTTCAAGTGGACCTCAGACGGCGGCCTGTTCGACTCCGCGAAATCGGGCACGAGTTCGACGACCCTGTCGGCCAGCGGCAGGATCCTGCTGTCGTGGGTGGCGACGACCACCATCCGGTCGCCGGAGGCGAGCTCGCGGATCAGTCGCAGCACCTCCTCGACCTGGATGAAGTCGAGATGGGCGGTCGGTTCGTCGGCCAGGATCAGTGGCGGGTCCAGTGCGATCGCCCGCGCGACGGCCACCCGCTGCTGCTGACCTCCGCTGAGGTCGCCGGGCCGGTGGTGCGCCCTGTCCTCGAGTCCGACCCGGGCCAGCAGCTGCTGCGCCTTCTCCCGCGCCGCGTGCCGGGGCACGCCCGCCGCGCGGAGAGGAACCATGACGTTCTCGAGCGCGGTGAGGCTGGGTACGAGGTTGAACGCCTGGAACACGATGCCGACCGTCTCGCGCCGGTACTTCGACAACTCCTTGGCGTCAAGGGAAGTGACGTCGACATCGCCGAATTTGATCGCGCCCCCGGACGGCTTGAGAATCCCGCCGAGGCACGACAGCAGCGTGGTCTTCCCGCATCCGCTGGGACCCAGCAGGATCACCAGCGAGCCTGCGGCCACGTCGAGGTTGAAGCCATCCAGCGGACGAACGGCGTACCCGCCGCTCGAGTATTCGACGACCAGGTCCTGGACGCTCAGATCACCCATGACTCACGGTCCTCCGAACGCCATCGCCGGGTCCACCGACACCGCGCGGTGCAGTCCGGTGGCGCTGGCGATCAAGCCGAAGACGACGGCGATCACCGGCAGGATCACGTAGGCGTAGCCGGGCACGATGACCTGCATCGGGAAGATGGGTCCGAGCAGTGCCGAGAGGACGACGCCGACGACCACCGCGCCCAGTGCGACGATGACCGCCTGCAGCGCCAGCCCTGCCGCGATCGCGCCGGTCTGCACGCCGATCGCCTTGTAGACGGCGAAGTCCCGCAGCCGTTCGAGCGCGGACAGGTAGATCACCGAGCCGACGATCAACGCGGCGACGATCCACAGCAGGATCGCCACGATCGTGATCGAGTTGACCGCCACCCTCAGCGGGCGAATGAGATCGGCGATGGCACCGTCGCGGTCGATCGCCTTGTACCCGCGCGGCACCTGATCGAGTGTGCCTGTGATCCCGATGGACGCCACCAACGGTTGCCCGCCGTAGACGAGTTGTTGAGCCCCCTCGGTGGTGAGGAAGATGTTCGGCAGGTTGGCGAGGGCGGTGGAGTTCTCGACGATGCCGACCACCCTCAGTCGGCGGGAGGCGATCTGAATGTCCTCACCCTCGTTGCGGCCCAACGTGCTCGACACCGCCACCTCGTCGGGGTTGGCCGGCGGTCGGCCGTGCGAGAGGGCGGGCATCCCAGGACCGTCCGCGGGCGCGCCGAACAGGTCGGCGTTGCGCGTCGCGTCGCCCACCGTCACCGTCCCGCCCGCATAGACGAGCGGAGCAGCGGCCTGCACGCCGGGAGCGTCCGCGATCCGGCGCAGGTCGACGGGAGCGAACGGCGTCGCGCCGACGAAGGGACCCGACGCGCCGTCCTTGACGAGGAACACGTCGACCCCGAGGGAGTCGACGGTCCGCTGCGCCTCCGTCCTGAAGCCGTTCGCCAGGCCGGTCAACACCAGCGTCATGCCGAAGATGATGGCGGTGGACAGGATCGCGATGACGAAACGCCGTTTTCGCCACTGCATGTCGCGCAGCGCGGCGAGCAGCATGGAAGCGACGTTACCGACGCCTGCGCCGCCGCGGGTCGGGTTTGCGTACGTCGTGTCGCC
>DATEIG010000358.1:0-9007 GCA_035279185.1 Mycobacterium sp. | reverse complement strand
CCGCGAGCGGTTCGTCGAGCAGCAGGACATCGGGTTCGGCGGCCAGGGCGCGGGCGAGCGCGACCCGCTGAGCCTGACCGCCGGACAACTGCCTGGGCATGCGGTCGGCCAACTCGCTCGCATCGACCTGGGTGAGCCAGTGTGCGGCGGTTGCGCGGGCGTCCCGCCGGTGTCGCCTGCGGTGGTCGCTTCGCGGGGCGAACGCCACATTGGCCGCGACGCTCAGATGCGGAAACAGCAGCGCGTCCTGCAGCAGCATCCCGACCCGACGGGCATGCGTCGGGACGAAGACACCCGCCGCGGAGTCGGTGAGGGTCCGGTCGCCGAGTCGGACCACGCCGGGGTCGGGACGGACCAGGCCCGCGATCGCATGCAGAACCGTCGACTTGCCGGCTCCGTTCGGTCCGAGAATGGCGAGCACTTCGCCTGCCGCGGTGGCGAATTCGATATCGAGTCCGCGGCCGGGAACCACGGCGCGCACATGCAGGTCTGTCACGGCGCGCTTCCCACCATCGCTGAACCGGAGCGCAGCATCCGGCTTCCGAGGCCGATCACCACCACGGCGGCGACCGCGACCAACAACACCGACAGCGCCACGGCGGAGTCGGCATCGGTCTCACGTTGGAGATAGATCTCGAGCGGCAGCGTCCTCGTGACACCCTGGCGTGATCCCGCGAATGTCAGGGTGGCCCCGAACTCCCCCAGCGATCGCGCGAATGCCAGCACCGCGCCGGAGACCAGGCCCGGGGCGAGGAGCGGCAGCGAAACCCGCCACCACACCGTCGTGGGCCTGGCGCCCAGCGTCGCCGCCACGACGTCGTAGTCGCGGCCCGACGAGCGTGCCGCCCCTTCGAGCGCGATGACGAGGAACGGCAGCGACACGAAGGTCTGCGCCAGCACCACCGCTGTCGTCGTGAACGCGATCCGGATGCCTGCCGCGTCGAGGTACTGGCCGACCAACCCGAGCCTGCCGAACGCGTACAGCAAGGCGATGCCGCCCACCACCGGGGGCAGCACCAGTGGCAGCAGCAACAGGGGACGCAGTGTCTGCACCAGCCTGCCGTCGTTACGGGCCAGCACCAGAGCCAGCGGGACGCCGAACAGCACGCACAGCAGCGTGCTCGCGGTTGCGGTCTTCAGGCTCAGCACGAGCGCCGCACGGGAGGAGTCGCTGCTGATCAACGACCAGAACTGCGGCCAGTCGACCTTCGCGACGATCGCCGCGAGCGGCAGCACGACGAACAACGCCCCGACCGCTGCGGGGAGGTAGATCCAGCGCGGCAGCGCGGGCGCGGTCGTCACAAGAAAACCCTAGGTGAGGACGAGGGTCGCAGGTCGATATCGTCTCGCCGACGATGTGCGCGTCGAGTTTCGTGGAATAGCTACCGTCCAGTAACATCGTCCGCGGATCACCGCCACCGACGGCGACGGTCCGCGCTGACAGGAGGTCATGGCGATGGAGGTGCTGGTCACCGGCGGTGATACGGATCTGGGTCGCACGATCGCGGAGAGCTTCCGCGACGCGGGTCACCGGGTCGTGATCACCGGCGCCCGCCGCGAGGATCTCGAGGTGGCCGCCAAGGAACTCGATGTCGACGCGATCGTGTGCGACAACACCGATCCGGCGAGCCTCGAGGACGCACGGACTCTGTTCCCGCACCACCTCGACTCGATCGTGAATGTGCCTGCACCGCGTTGGGAGTCGGGCGATCCCCGGACCTTCTCCCTCGCCGACCACGCGAAGGCGTGGCGCCACGCCCTCGACGCGACCATGCTCGCGACCGCGCTCACCGTTCAGGTCGTCGGCGATCACCTGCGCTCGGGCGGGTCGATCATCAGCGTGGTTCCCGAGAACCCGCGCGAAGGCAGCGCCGACGCCGCGATCAAGGCCGCGGTGTCCAACTGGACCGAGGGCCAGGCCGCCCACTTCGGCACCCGCGGCATCACCGTCAACATGGTGGCGTCGGGCCGCAGCGCGCAGGAGGGTTACGCCGGCCTCGGCAGCTCAGTGCCGGTGGCACAGGAGATCGCGCGCCTGGCGCTGTTCCTCGCCACGCCCGCCGCGCGCCACATCACCGGACAAACCATGCACGTCAGCAACGGCGCGCTCGTTCAGTCCGCCTGATATTCCCGCGTTCGCCCGAAGCTAAAGCGGGGTGACCGCCCCGCTTAGTTGTGGTTACGTGAGGGCGTGACCATAAAACTCGGACTTCAGATACCCAATTTCAGTTACGGCACCGGCGTCGCGGAGCTGTTCCCCACCGTCATCGCCCAGGCGAAGGAAGCCGAGGCGGCGGGCTACGACTCGGTCTTCGTGATGGACCACTTCTATCAGCTGCCCGGTCTCGGCACGCCCGACCAGCCCATGCTCGAGGCCTACACCGCGCTGGGCGCCCTGGCCGCCGCCACCGAGCGGGTGCAGCTCGGAACGCTGGTCACCGGCAACACCTATCGCAACCCGACGCTGCTGGCCAAGGCGATCACCACGCTCGACGTCATCAGCGCCGGCCGCGCCATTCTGGGCATCGGCACCGGTTGGTACGAGCTCGAGCACGACTCGCTCGGCTATGACTTCGGCACCTTCACCGACCGCTTCAACCGGCTCTACGAATCCCTCGAGATCATCCTGCCGATGCTCGCGGGCGAGCGCCCCACCTTCACCGGCAAGTACTACCGCACCCAGGAGGCGATGGCCGAGCCGCGCTTCCGCGACCACATCCCGCTGATGATCGGCGGCAGCGGCGAAAAGAAGACGATCCCCCTTGCGGCCAAGGAGTTCGACCACCTCAACATCATCGCCGGTTTCGACGAGCTGCCGCGCAAGGTGCAGGTCGTCAGGGAGAGCTGCGAGAAGATCGACCGTGACCCCGCCACGCTCGAGACCAGCACGCTCGTGATCGCCTTGATCGACGAGAACGTCACCGCGGACATGATCCCGGACGACTTCAAGCAGCAGGCGGTCTACGGCACCCCCGAGCAGGTCGCCGACCAGGTCAAGACCAGGGTGCTCGACGCCGGCGTCGACGGGGTCATCCTCAGCCCGGTCACCAGCCTGTCGGGGTATCACCCCGGCGCCGCCACGGCAGTGGCGGAAAAGCTCAAGCCGCTGCTTTACGGTTAAACACGCTCTAACGTGGCAAATCTCACCTAGTCGCCCGCTCCCGACGGGATGCGGGCGACTACGGTAGACGCTGAACAGAACGTGACGCCGTTCGAGGAGCAACAGCTGATGAGCCACCCCGGAGCTACCCCGTCTGACCGGCACAGAGTCGTCATCATTGGGTCGGGTTTCGGCGGCCTGACCGCCGCGAAGGCTCTCAAGCACGCCGACGTGGACATCAAGATCATCGCCAAGACCACCCACCACCTGTTCCAGCCGCTGCTGTACCAGGTGGCGACGGGCATCATCGCCTCGGGTGAGATCGCCCCGCCGACGCGGATGATCCTGCGCAAACAGAAGAACGCGCAGGTGCTGCTCGGCGAGGCGACCCAGATCGACCTGGCGAAGAAGTCCGTTCAGTCGAAACTGCTCGGCCACACCTATGTCACGCCGTACGACACGCTGATCGTCGCCGCGGGTGCCGGGCAGTCGTACTTCGGCAACGACCACTTCGCCGAGTTCGCCCCCGGCATGAAGACCATCGACGACGCGCTCGAACTGCGCGGCCGCATCCTCGGTGCGTTCGAGCAGGCCGAGCGGTCCAGCGATCCGGCGCGGCGCGAGAAGCTGCTCACCTTCGTCGTCGTCGGTGCGGGGCCCACCGGCGTCGAGATGGCAGGCCAGATCGCGGAGCTCTCGGATTACACGCTCAAAGGCGCGTTCCGCCATATCGATTCGACCAAGGCCAAGGTCATCCTGCTCGACGCGGCACCCGCCGTGCTGCCGCCGATGGGCGAGAAGCTGGGCAAGAAGGCGCAGGCCCGGCTGGAGAAGATGGGCGTCGACATCCAGCTCAACGCGATGGTCACCGACGTCGACCGCAACGGCATCACGGTCAAGGACCCCGACGGAAGCACGCGGCGTATCGAATGCGCGACGAAGGTGTGGTCGGCCGGGGTGTCGGCCAGCCCGCTCGGCAAGCAGATCGGCGAGCAGTCCGGCGCCGAGGTCGACCGGGCCGGCCGCGTCAAGGTGCAGCCCGACCTCTCGGTCCCGGGCAACCCGAACGTCTTCGTCATCGGCGACATGGCCGCGGTCGAAGGCGTGCCGGGCATGGCGCAGGGCGCCATCCAGGGCGGCAAGTACGTCGCCAACACCATCAAGGCCGAGTTGCGGGGGGCCGACCCGTTCGAGCGGGAGCCGTTCGACTACTTCGACAAGGGCTCGATGGCCACGGTGTCGCGATTCTCCGCGGTCGCCCAGATCGGCCCGCTGGAGTTCGGCGGGTTCATCGCGTGGCTGGCGTGGCTGATGCTGCACCTCATCTATCTCGTCGGCTTCCGCCGCAAGATCACCACGCTGATCTCGTGGACGGTGACGTTCCTCGGTCGCGCCCGCGGGAATCTCTACATCACCGAGCAGCAGGCGTACGCCCGCACCCGGATAGAGGAGCTCGAGGAGATCGCCGCGGCGGTCGAAGGGGAGAAAGCGGCTAGTTAGCCGCGCCGAGTCGCCGCCCCTGCCACGTCGCGAGGCTTCCGCCGTCGGCCAGTTCGAGCACAGTGCCGACGGCGTCGTGGGCGATGTCGGGATAGCGCAGCTCGCTCACCGATGCCAGCGGCGCTGCGATCAGGTCGTGAGCCGTCGAGTCGTCGCCCATCTCGATCCTGTGCCGCAGGAGCGGTCTCCCGCCGACGTCGGCGTGCAGCGAGCCTGACCAAAAGCCCTGCCGCTCATCGGTTCTGCCGATCTGGACTCGTTCCCGCAGCCTCACTCGGCCCGACGCCTCCACCGAAAGCCGCGTCGACGTGGTGTGCCGGGACCCGCCCGCCACCACCGTCGGCTCCGGATCGACGTCGAGCTCCCCCGCCACCTCGACGTGCCAGTGCGAGGTCGACTCCGCGGTGCCGCGGCCGGGCAGCGCGACAGTCGCCGCGGCGCTGCGCACCCGTAGCCGGGCGCCGGGTTCGACGATCACCCGCACCGCGATGCTGTCGCCGCCGAGCGGTGTCGCCGCGGCCGACACCAGATGCACGGTGTCCGTCTCGGTGAGCCGTGCGGCGACGCCGCCGCAGCATTCGATCGTCGGCCGCCGATCCGGACGCGCGACGATCAGCACATCGGAGTGCACTCACGCCACCTGGACGACGCGGAGTTGATCGTGCACCCAGGACTTCACGGGTCCGGCGGAGGGATCGTCGGTCAGCGAGATCAGGACCGTCGGCCGGTCGCCTCGCGCGGCCGCGGCGTCGCGACGCATGACGTCGAGGTCGGCGCCGACCATCGGCGCCAGATCCGTCTTGTTGACCACGAGCAGGTCGGAGTATGTGACGCCGGGTCCGCCCTTGCGGGGCACCTTGTCGCCGCCCGCCACGTCGACGACGAAGATCTGCACGTCGATCAGGCCCGACGAGAACGTCGCGGTCAGGTTGTCGCCGCCGGATTCCACCAGGATGAGATCCAGACCGTCGTGCGCGGCGATCAGGTCCTCGATCGCGTCGAGGTTGGCGGTGATGTCGTCGCGGATCGCCGTGTGCGGACAGCCGCCCGTCTGCACCGCCGCGATCCGGTCGTCCGGCAGCACCGCATGCCTGCGCAGGAAGTCGGCGTCCTCGGTGGTGTAGATGTCGTTGGTCAGCACCGCAAGCGACAGCTCATCGCGCAACTCCCGGCACAGGGCGGCCACCAGTGCGGTTTTGCCGGACCCGACCGGACCGCCGATCCCGATGCGCAGAGGCTCGCCCGGCGTCCGCAGTCTCTTGGGGCGGTCGGCCTGGTGATGATGGGTTTCACCGTCGATGAAATGTGGTGGCATGGTTGACCTTTCAGGAGGCAAAGAGGGGACGTTCGCGGTCGCTGTGCCGCTGGGCCAGCACGTCGAGGAGCGGGTCGGACAGGTCGGCGAGTTCCTTGCACGCCATATCCGCGGTCCGGTCGCACAGGTCGGACAGTTCGAACGTCAGCGCGGCGACGTCGCCGGGGTCGAGAGCCAACAGCCGTTGTGCTGCTGTCGCCGATCCGGTCATCGTCGTGTAGACGACGGCCACCGCGGTGTGCTGGGGCGGCATACCGCTCGCTGTGCCCACAGCACCTGCCGCCACGGCCAGATGCGGTGTGGCGCCGAGCTCGTCCCAGTCCCCCGCCGGCCAGACCCGGCGGGCCAGCCGAAGAAGACCCCGCCCCTGGGAGCGGGAAGCCAGCCGCGCGGCCGGAGACGGTGTGCGAGCGTCGGTTTCGCGGTCGGCCAGCGCAACCGGCAGTGATCGGGTGTGCACCGCCGCGGCGATAGACGCCGTCACGAGTCCCTGGGTCGCGATCCGGCGCCGCAGAAACGCGCGAAGCGTTGCCAGGTCGGTGACCAGACCGCTGGTGACCGCTTCCTCGACGCCGCCGGAATGCACGTGGCCGCCGGTCGGCAGTCGCGAGTCCGCCAGTGCGAGCAGGGTCGTCAGTCCGGACATCAGAACAGGAAATACCGTTGCGCCATGGGCAGTTCGGCGGCCGGCTGCTCCTGCCAGACCTCGCCGTCGATGCGCACCGTGAACGTGTCGGGCTCGACTTCGATCCGCGGTGTCGCATCGTTGAGCGGCATGTCGGCCTTGCCGATGCCCCGGACGTTGCTGACCGGTGCCAGCCTGCGGTTGACGGCGAGCCGGTCGGCCAGCCCGTCGTCGATCGCCTGCGGCGACACGAAATGCACGGACGTGGCAGCGGCCGCCGTGGGTGCCGCGCCGAACATGGGCCGCGGAAGGACGGGCTGCGGTGTCGGGATGGACGCGTTCGCGTCTCCCATTGCGGCCCAAGCGATCATGCCGCCCTTGAGCACCGCGTGCGGACGGACCCCGAAGAAGGCGGGCTCCCACAGCACCAGGTCCGCGAGCTTGCCCACCTCGATGGACCCGACCTCCTTGTCGATGCCGTGCGCGACGGCCGGGCAGATCGTGTACTTCGCGACGTAGCGCCGGACCCGGTTGTTGTCCGCGGCACCGTCGCCGTCGAGCGCCCCGCGGCGCCGCTTCATCACGTGGGCGGTCTGCCACGTCCGCAGCACCACCTCACCGATGCGGCCCATCGCCTGGGCGTCGCTGCCGATCATCGAGATGGCGCCGATGTCGTGCAGCAGGTCTTCGGCGGCGATGGTCGACGGCCTGATGCGGCTCTCAGCGAATGCCAGGTCCTCGGGAACGCTCGGGTTCAGGTGGTGGCACACCATCAGCATGTCGAGATGCTCGTCGAGGGTGTTGACGGTGTGGGGCCGCGTCGGGTTCGTCGAACTCGGCAGCACGTGGGGTTCGGCGGCAACGGTGATGATGTCGGGCGCGTGCCCGCCGCCCGCCCCCTCGGTGTGATACGCGTGAATCGACCGTCCGCCGATCGCGTCGAGCGTGTTCTCGACGAACCCCATCTCGTTGAGCGTGTCGGTGTGGATGTTGACCTGCACACCCGACGCTTCGGCGACCCTCAGGCAGGCGTCGATCGAGGCGGGTGTCGTTCCCCAGTCCTCGTGCAGCTTGAAACCCGCTGCGCCACCGCGCAGTTGCTCCCACATGGATTCTTCGCTGACGGTGTTGCCCTTGCCGAGGAGCGCGACGTTCAGCGGCCAGCCGTCGGTCGCCTCCAGAATGCGGGCCAGATGCCATGCGCCCGGCGTCACCGTGGTGGCCTTGCTGCCCTCGGCGGGGCCCGTACCACCCGCGACGATCGTCGTGATCCCTCCGCCGAGCGCCTCCTCCATGATCTGCGGACAGATGAGGTGCACGTGGCAGTCGATGGCTCCCGCGGTGACGATCCGGCCGTTGCCGGAGATGATCTCGGTCGACGGGCCGACGACGAGGTCGGGATGCACGCCCGACATCGTGTCGGGATTGCCGGCCTTGCCGATCGCGGAGATCCTGCCGTCACGGATTCCGATGTCGGCCTTGATGATTCCCCAGTGGTCGATGATGACCGCGCCGGTGATCACGGTGTCCGGCGTGCCGTCGGCGCGGGTGGCTCGGCTCTGTCCCATCGACTCGCGCAGCACCTTGCCGCCACCGAAGACGGCTTCGTCGCCCGCCAGGCCGGGGCCGCCGCTGCGGTCCTCGGTGATCTCGACGATGAGGTCGGTGTCGGCCAGCCGGATCCGGTCGCCGGCAGTCGGCCCGAACAGCGCCGCGTAGCGTGCCCTCGACAATTCGGTCATGACGGGTCCAGCAGGCCGGGCGGATCGAGGCTGAGGCCGTGGACTTCCCGCGTCCCGCTCAGCGGGACGAGCGAGACATGTTGAGCGACACCGGGTTCGAAGCGCACGGCTGTTCCTGCGGGGATGTCGAGCCGGTGACCGTGCGCGGCGGTGCGGTCGAAGTCGAGTGCCGCGTTGGCCTGCGGGAGATGAACGTGGCTGCCGACCTGCACGGGTCGGTCACCGGTGTTCACCACGTCCATGGCGAGACGTGGCGCTCCGGCGTTGATCGCGATGTCCCCGTCGCCGTAGAGGATTTCGCCCGGCGACCATGCACGATCGGGAGTCTCGCCGGTCATGGGATCGGGTGGTGGACGGTGACCAGCTTGGTTCCGTCCGGGAACGTCGCTTCCACCTGCACGTCGTGCAGCATCTCCGGCACTCCTTCCATGACGTCGTCGCGCCCGAGCACTCCGCGGCCGCTGACCATGAGTTCGGCCACGGTGCGGCCGTCGCGGGCTCCCTCGAGCAGGTGATCGGTGAGGACGGCGACCGCCTCGGGATGGTTGAGTCGCAAACCACGGTCGCGACGTCGCCTGGCGAGATCGGCTGCATACGAGATCAGTAGCCGATCCTGTTCGTGCGGGGTCAGACGCATAGTGGGCGATGCTGCCACGGGTCAACCCGCTCCGCAGCGCACGCGGTGGTGGCTACTCCTCGGGAAGGTTCTGCAGTCGCACCTGTCC
>DATEIG010000357.1:0-5341 GCA_035279185.1 Mycobacterium sp. | reverse complement strand
AGGTCTTCGCGTACTCCTCGTTGTTCTTCAGGTACTCGTCGGTGACGGTCATTTCGACCTCCTCATCGGCTCGCAAACGACCCGACGATAACAACACGCCTGCCGGCTGCCACGAGTCAGAATCACCGCGATTCCTCAGGTGACGGGCGCAGTCAGGTCGTAGACCGTCGTGTCGCCGACCTTCATCGCCGTGAACTCGTGCTTCACCCACGCGGTGATCTCACTCGCGGCGCCCGACTCGCGGTGGCGGGGCGGGCCGAACGACTCGCCCTCGATGAAGTACCGCACCTCGCCGTCGGCGACATAGCCCTGGAACTGCTGCAGGGTGGGTGAGTCATCGCTGCCGGTGAACCCGCCGATCGCCATGATGGACGCGCCGGTCTTCAACTCGAGAGCACTGGCACCCATGGAGCCGATCGTCGCTGCGGCCCAACGGTTGTCGTGGCCTTGCAGAAGTTCGACGAGAGCAGCGTTCTCGGCCATCCGACCACCGGGAGGCCCGCCGTGTCCGCCGGGCCCGCCCTGGCCGGGCTGTCCGAAGGGGTCGCCCTTGCTCGGACCCGACGTCGAGATCGGACCGTTGTGTGCCGTCGCGACGGTCTCGACGGCGTAGGCCGCGGGCGCAGCCAGCCCGAAGAGAATCGCTGCGGCCGCAAGCGCCGCGATGGCGGGACCTCGCCGCTGCGCGCCGACGGCGAGCGCCACCGCGACGACGATCGATCCGGCCAGCACGATCCACCGCAGTGCGGGCAGCCAGTCGGGCGTGCGATCCAACAGGACGTACGCCCACACGCCCGTCGCGGCCGACATCGCCGCCAACACGAGGCGTGCCCACAACCGATCTCTGACGCGCCACAGTTCGCGGACCGAGATTCCGACGAGGGCCGCGACCGCCGGGGCGAGTGCGACGGTGTAGTACGGGTGGATGGTGCCGTCCATGAAGCTGAACACCGCGGCGGTCACCAGCAGCCACCCTCCCCACAGGAGCAGGCTGGCCCGCAGCTGATCCGTGCGGGCGGCCTTGCGCGTCAACCACAGGGCCGCAACACATCCGATCAAGGCGGCGGGCAGCAGCCAGGACACTTCGGTGCCCATCGACTGCCCGAACATCCGTCCGATGCCGGGCTCGCCACCGAAGAAGATGTTGCCCGCGCGGCCGGGACCCCAGTCCGGGCCGCCGGGGCCGCCGCCCGGACCTCCGCCGGGGCCATCGCCGCGACCCGCAATGCGCTGAATCCCGTTGTAACCCAGCGCGAGTTGAAGAAGGCTGTTGTCAGTCGACCCGCCGATGTAGGGCCGGGAATTCGCGGGCCACAGTTCGACGAGGGCTAGATACCACCCCGCTGAGACGATCATCGCGACGCCGCCGACCAAGAGCTTCCAGACGCGCTGCCACAAGCCGACCGGCGCGCAGACCAGGAACGCGACCGCCAGACCCGGCGCCACCAGGAACGCCTGCAGCATCTTCGTCAGGAACGCGAAACCGAGCGCCGTACCCGCCAGCACCATCCACTTGGTGCTTCCCGTTTCGATCGCGCGCACAACGAAATACGCGGCAGCGACCATCAGCAGGACGAGCAGCGCGTCGGGATTGTTGAACCGGAACATCAGCGCCGCCACCGGCGTCAGCGCCAACGCAGCGCCTGCCATCAGGCCCGCACCCGGTCCGCTGACCCGCCGAACCGCCGCGTACACCAGCGCGACCGCCCCCACACCCATCAGGGCCTGCGGCAGGAGCATGGTGAACGCGTTGAAGCCGAACAGCCTGCCCGACAACGCCATCACCCACAGCGCGGCGGGCGGCTTGTCGACGGTGATGGCATTGCCGGCGTCATGCGATCCGAACAGC
The DNA here is from genome assembly GCA_035279185.1 of Mycobacterium sp. Classification (GTDB taxonomy): domain Bacteria; phylum Actinomycetota; class Actinomycetes; order Mycobacteriales; family Mycobacteriaceae; genus Mycobacterium. The sequence goes on along the minus strand of DATEIG010000357.1, from coordinate 3,492 downwards.
CACGCCGTCAGGTCCTGGGTCCCCGCCTGCGCGGCGGCGGCGTAGTAGTCGTTGGCCCACCCGGACGAGCCGAGCCCCCACAGGTAGAGGATGGCCGTCGTCACCAAAAGACCGAGCAGCGCAGGCGTTTCCCAGCGCGGTCGTGCCGTCGCCCCGTCATCCGCGGTCACAGCGCTCCGCTTGTCGACGTCCGCAGTCATAGTCATCGAAATGTATTCCTCAGTCTTCGCGTAACGGTCAGTGGTTGCGCCGGGGGTGGAACACCCAGCCGCGCAGCAGGACGAACCGCACCGCGGTGGCCAGCAGATTGGCTGCCACCAGGACGATCGCGTCGAGGTACCGGCCCGGCTCGGGGGTGAGGGCGTGCAGCACGGCCAGCGAACCGCTGGTGATGGCGAGCGCGATACCGAAGACGATCAGTCCCTCGAAGTGATGACGCGCAACGCGCTTGGTCCCCGCCACACCGAACGTGAAGCGGCGGTTGGCAGCGGTGTTGCCGATCGCGGTCACGAGAAGAGCGATCAAGTTGGCGGCCTGGGCGCCGAGCATTCCGTGCAGGAGCATGAACAGGAGCAGGTACGCGACCGTGGACGCCACCCCGACGCTCGCGAACCGAACGGTCTGGCGCAGCAGCGAACCCGGCGCCGCGGAGTCTCGCGACGATCCGAGCTGCGCGGCGAGTATCTGCACCGGGATCGACCCCCTGGCGAATCCGCGCAGCAGGCGTGCGATGCCCTTGAGGTCGGCGGTCGCGGTGGTGACGATGTCCACCCGGCTGTCAGGGTCGTCGACCCAGTCGACGGGCACCTCGTGGATACGTAGCCCGGTGCGTTCCGCCAGCACGAGCAACTCGGTGTCGAAGAACCACCCGGTGTCGGTGATGTGCGGCAGCAGGCGGTGAGCCACGTCGGCGCGGACGGCCTTGAATCCGCATTGCGCGTCGGAGAACCCGGCCGCGAGAGTGCCTTTGAGGATCAGGTTGTAGCAGCGGGAGATGATCTCGCGTTTGGGACCGCGCACGACGCGCGCTCCCCGACCGAGCCGGGTGCCGATGGCCAGATCCGAATGGCCTGAAATCAGCGGTGCGACAAGCGGTGCCAGCGCGGCGAGGTCGGTCGACAGATCGACGTCCATGTAGGCGAGCACCGGCGCATCCGACGTCGACCATGCCGCGTGCAACGCGCGGCCGCGACCCTTCTCCTCGAGCCGGACGACGCGGACATCAGCCAGCTCGGCCGCGAGTTCTCCAGCGATGCGGGGCGTGTCGTCGATGCTCGCATTGTCGGCGATCGTGATGCGCGCCGGGAACGGGAACTGTTCGCTCAGGTGCTTGTGAAGCCGGTACACCGAATCGGCGAGCGACGCCTCCTCGTTGTACACCGGGATCACGACGTCGAGCACGGGCACACCCGCGGCCCTTGCGACGATGGCCGCATTCGGTCGCGGTTCGAAGCGGGCCTGCCGGCCGGGGTTGGTGTCGGGTTGCAGTGCGATGTCCGTCATGACCTCCATGGTCGGGGAGCAGGCTGTCGGCTCCGTTGGGCGAAGCTATGTCTGAGCTATGTGTTCTTCTGCGGCGCAGTGAGGTCGTACACGACCGCGCGATCCATGGTCGTCGGCGCGAAGTGGGTTTCCACCCACTGCGCGATGGCGGCCGCCTCCCGGCTGCCCGAGTTGTTGGCGCCGCCCCACTGGCCGAACATCAACCGCCCGCGGATGAAGTAGTGGATCCTCTCCTCGGCGACGTAGCGCTGGAACTCGGCCAAGGTGGGCGCCGGATCGGTTCCGTTGAAGCCGCCGACAGCCATCACCGGCGCACCGGCGGCCAACTGGTAGCCGGCCGCGTTGTTCGACCCCAGAGTCGCTGCCACCCAGGTGTAGTCGTCGGCGTCGGCGGCGAGGGCGGCGGTCAGACCCGCGCCCGGAGTGGGCGCGGACAACAGGCCGCCCGGACCCATCTGCCCGAAGCCACGGCCCGCCGGACCCACCGCAGGAATCGCCCCGGTATGCGGGGTCGACGCCGTGGCGACGGTGTAGGCCAACGGACCCGCCAGGCACGCCGCCAACGCCAGTGCGGCGACCGACCGCGCTACCGGCTTCGGCAACCGGCCCGCCACGAGCAGCAGCGTGGCGGCCGCCACTGTCGCGACCGCGATGACCGCCCTCAGCCACGGCAGCCACCCGTCGACGCGGCTCAACAACACGCACGCGAGGACGCCGGTGACGAGGACCGCACCCGCGAGCGCAATGGCGGCAGGTGGCCGGAACCGGTGCTGCCACAGCACGGTTCCGCCGATCCCGATCAACGCGGCAATGGCGGGCGCGAGCGCCACCGTGTAGTACGGATGGACGATGCCGTTCATGAAGCTGAACACCACGGCCGTGATCACCAACCAGCCGCCCCAGATGAGGGTCGCAGAGCGAAGCGGATCGGTGCGCGGCGTCCGTCGGGCGAACACCACGGTGGCGCCGAGGCAGATGACCGCGGCGGGCAGCAGCCACGCGACGTCGGCGCCCATCCCGTGCCCGAACAGCCTGCCCCAGCCGACGTCGAAGTTCAGGTTGCCGAGCCCGCCCGGCTCATCACCGGTGAGCCTACCGATCCCGTTGTAGCCCAACGCCAGTTCGACGATGCTGTCATGCTGCGATCCGCCGATGTACGGACGCGACGCCGACGGCCACATCTCGACCAGCGCCAGGTACCAGCCCGCCGAGACCACCATTGCCGCGAGCATCGACGCCGCGCCGAAGAGCCTGCGGCTCAATGGGCGACCGCCACCGAGGACGTAGGCCGCGATGAAGCCCGGCACCACGAGGAATGCCTGCATCATCTTCGCCAAGAAGCCCACTCCGACCGCCGCGCCAGCGGCGATCAACCACCAACGGCTGCTGTCTTTTTCGCACGCGCGCTGCGTGCAGTAGGCACCTGCGACCAAGGCGAGCACCAGCAGCGCATCGGGGTTGTTGAAGCGGAAGATCAACGCGGCGACCGGCGTCAGCGCCATCACCGCACCCGCGACGAGCGCCGCGCCCGGTCCGCTCACCCGCCGTACCCCCGCATAGAGCAGCGCGACCGCCGCGACACCTTCGAGGGCCTGCGGTGCCAGCACACTCCACGAGTTCAGCCCGAAGATCCGCACCGAGACGTCCATGATCCACAGCGCCGCGGGCGTCTTGTCGACGGTGATGGCGTTGGCGGCGTCGCTCGAACCGAACAGCATCGCCGTGACGTTGTCGGCGCCGGCCTGCGCGGCGGCGGAGTAGAAGCTGTTGGCCCATCCACTCGCCGACAGGTTCCACAGGTAGAGCACCCCCGTCGCCACCAGCAAGGCCGCCAGTCCCAGCCGCGAGCAGACGCGGCGTCGCACTGTGGGGGCAGTTTTTGTGCGAGTTTGCGTCTGCTCGGCGGAAGGCGAGGTAGGAAGGACGAGGGTCACCGACCCCATCGTCAGGGACGCGGCTAGGCCCCGGTTTTGGCGGCGCTGTGGCTTG
>DATEIG010000356.1:0-2417 GCA_035279185.1 Mycobacterium sp. | reverse complement strand
GCGAACGTGAAGCTGCTGCGAGTTCCCTCGCGAAATTTCGCACCAGCTTCACACTCGGAGAGGACAGGCAATGCCCCGGTTCGTCGACCGCGTCGTCATTCACGCGCGCGCGGGAAACGGGGGTAACGGCTGCGCGTCGGTCCACCGCGAGAAGTTCAAACCCCTCGGCGGACCCGACGGCGGCAACGGCGGACGCGGCGGCAGCATTGTTCTCGTCGTGGACCCGCAGGTGCACACGTTGCTCGACTTCCATTTCCACCCGCATGTCGCCGCGCAATCGGGCAAGCAGGGCGCTGGCAGCAACCGCGACGGCGCCGCGGGCGTCGACCTCGAGGTCAAAGTCCCCGACGGCACCGTCGTCCTCGACGAGACGGGCAGGCTGCTCGCCGACCTGGTCGGCGCAGGCACCCGCTTCGAGGCTGCCGTGGGCGGTCGCGGGGGTCTCGGCAACGCCGCGCTGGCGTCGCGCGCCCGCAAGGCGCCCGGGTTCGCCCTTCTCGGTGAGAAGGGCCAGGCCCGCGACCTCACACTCGAACTCAAGACCGTCGCCGACGTCGGCCTGATCGGCTTCCCGTCGGCAGGCAAATCATCGCTGGTCTCGACGATCTCCGCGGCCAAGCCCAAGATCGCCGACTATCCGTTCACCACGCTCGCCCCCAACCTCGGCGTCGTGTCCGCCGGTGAGAACACGTTCACCGTGGCCGACGTGCCCGGGCTGATCCCCGGCGCCTCCGAGGGTCGCGGCCTCGGCCTTGATTTCCTGCGCCACATCGAACGGTGCGCGGTGCTCGTGCACGTTGTCGACTGCGCGACGCTGGAGCCGGGGCGGGACCCGATCTCCGACATCGACGCACTCGAGGCTGAACTCGCCGCCTACACGCCGACGCTGCAGGGCGATACGACGCTCGGCGACCTCGCCGAGCGGCCTCGTGCGGTGGTCCTCAACAAGATCGACGTGCCTGACGCCCGCGAGCTGGCCGACTTCGTTCGCGAGGAGGTCGAGCGGCGCTACGGTTGGCCGGTTTTCGAGGTTTCCACCGTCAGCCGGGAAGGCCTGCGGCCGTTGACCTTTGCGCTGTGGGACCTGGTATCGCGGTACCGTGCCGCACAGCCCGAAGTGGTGCCGCGCCGTCCCGTTATCCGGCCGATACCCGTCGACGAAAGCGGGTTCACCGTTGAATCCGATGGCGAAGGCGGCTTCCTCGTGCGCGGTGTGCGGCCCGAACGATGGGTTGCCCAAACCGATTTCACCAACGACGAGGCCGTCGGCTACCTCGGCGACCGGTTGAACCGCCTCGGCGTCGAAGACGAGCTGCTGAAACTCGGCGCCAAACCCGGCTGTGCCGTCACCATCGGTGACATGACATTCGACTGGGAGCCACAGACTCCCGCCGGTGTCGACCTTCCGATGTCCGGACGCGGCACCGACACCCGGCTGGAACAGACCGACCGCGTCGGAGCGGCCGAACGCAAGGCCGCGCGCAAGGAGCGTCGACGCCCGGACGGCGAGTCGTGAGCAGCCACCGGGAAGCCATCCGGACGGCGCGCAGCATCGTGGTGAAGATCGGCACCACCGCGCTGACCACCCCGGCCGGTGTCTTCGACGCGGCACGGCTCGCCACCTTGGCCGACGCGATCGAGGCGCGGATGGAGGCCGGTTCCGACGTCGTCATCGTGTCGTCGGGTGCGATCGCCGCCGGAATCGAGCCGCTGCGTTTGAGTAAGCGGCCCGCTGACCTGGCCACCAAGCAGGCCGCGGCCAGCGTCGGGCAGGTGGCGCTGATCAACTCGTGGAACACGGCGTTCGCGCGGTACAACCGCACCGTCGGCCAGGTGCTGCTCACCGCGCACGACATCTCGATGCGGGTGCAGCACACGAACGCCCAGCGCACGCTGGACCGATTGCGCGCCCTGCACGCGGTCGCGATCGTCAACGAGAACGACACCGTCGCCACCAACGAGATCCGCTTCGGCGACAACGACCGGCTGTCGGCGCTCGTCGCTCACCTGGTCGGCGCCGATGCGCTGGTGCTGCTGTCGGATGTCGACGGGTTGTACGACTCGGATCCGCGAAAAGGCAACGCCCGCTTCATCTCCGAGGTCGCGAGCCCCGATGCTCTCGAAGGCGTGGTGGCAGGCCGGGGAAGCCATCTCGGCACCGGCGGCATGGCGTCGAAACTGTCGGCTGCCCTCTTGGCCTCCGATGCGGGTGTGCCCGTGCTGCTGGCCGCCGCCGACGCCGCCACCACGGCACTGCTCGATGCGTCGGTCGGCACCGTCTTCGCGCCGAGGGCCGAACGCATGTCGGCGCGCCGCTTCTGGGTCCGCTACGCCGCTGAGTCGGCGGGCGCGCTCACCCTCGACGACGGCGCCGTGCGGGCCGTGGTGAAGCAGCGTCGGTCGCTGCTGCCCGCGGG
>DATEIG010000355.1:0-2644 GCA_035279185.1 Mycobacterium sp. | reverse complement strand
TACAACTACCCGACGATGTACATCGTCGACGGCGCATCGATCTCGGCCAACCTCGGGGTGAACCCGTCGCTCAGCATCACCGCACAGGCGGAGCGCGCCGCGTCGCTGTGGCCGAACAAGGGCGAGGACGATCTGCGGCCCAAGCAGGGCGAGCCGTACAAGCGACTGTCGCCGATCGAGCCCCAGCACCCCGTCGTGCCCGCCGACGCACCCGGCGCGCTGCGTCTCGTCCCGTTCGAGCCCGGTCAGCCCGTCGCAGGTTGAGCTTGCTGATTACGGGTATCTGATCTTCACGCCGGGTTCGCCACGGCGCGGAGAGGGGTGGGCATGCGCACTGCGTACCACGAGCAGCTGTCGGGCCTCTGTGACCAACTGGCCGACATGTGCGGGCTCGCCGCGGACGCGATGCTGCATGCGTCGAACGCGCTGCTGAGCGCGGACCTCGAGCTTGCCGAACGGGTCATCAGCGATCACGACCATCTCGCGGCCCGGTGGCGGGCCGCCGAGGAATCAGCGGTCAGACTGCTCGCGCTGCAACAGCCGGTCGCAGGCGACCTGCGCAAAATCGTCGGCTCGCTGCACATCGGCGCCGACATCGAACGGATGGGCGCGTTGGCGGTCCACGTCGCCAACATCGCCCGGATGCGTCACCCCGAGCACGCCCTGCCCGACGAGGTACGCGACTCGTTCACCGAGATGGCCGACGTGGCGGTCCAGCTCGCGCGCACGGCGCAGGAGGTGCTGCAATCGCCCGACCCGAAGAAGGCCGCGCAGATCCGCGAGAAGGACGACGTCATCGACACCAGGCACCGCCACCTGTTCACGGTGCTCATGGACCGCGAATGGAACAACAGCGTCTCCTCGGCGGTGGACGTCGCGCTGCTCGGCCGGTTCTACGAGCGGTTCGCCGACCACGCCGTGGCCATCGGCAGGCGCGTGGTGTTCGAGGCGACGGGCGGCCTGCCCGGCCACAAGCAACTGGCCTAGGTCGGCGTCTCGGTTTCCTCGCGCCGGGCCATCTCCGCCTCGAGCATTTCTTCGAACGCGCCCTCGTCGTGACCGAGGGCGATGGTCGCCGCTGCCATCGCCGCCACCGCGACGCCCAGCAGCGCGACGGTTCTGGGATCCGTGACACTGAGCGCCTCACCGAGCACGACGACGCCGAGCAGCACCGCGACCAACGGCTCGAGAACGAGCATCGTCGGCACCGACGCCTGCAGAGCGCCCGCGTGAAACGCCGACTGCTGCAACAGGGTTGCCGCGACGCCGAGGATCACCACGAGGTAGGGCGCCGGCACCAGCAGGGTGCCCCACGGTCCCTCCTCGTTGAGGCGCTGCACGGTGACCTTGGTGAGCACGGACACCACGCCGAAAAGCACCCCGACCGCAGCCGCGATCAGCACCGCGCGCCGACGTCCTTCGGTGCGGGCGCCGCCGATCACGCAGCCGAGCACCACGACCACGCACAGCACCGTCGCGAGGATCCACACCGCGGGCACCGGCCGGTAGTTACCCGGCTCCACCCGTGCCACGAGCACGAACACCGTCAACCCGAAGGTCAGCACCAGCGCCCACACCCAGTCGTGCGTGGTCACGCGGCGATGGGCCAGGCGGGCGCTCATCGGAAGGGCGAACAGCAACGCCGACACCAGCAGTGGAACAACGAGGATCAGCGAACCCCAGGTCAGCGCGAGCGCCTGAAAGCCGTAGCCGGCCGCCGCGACCGCGGTACCCGCCCACCACAGCCGGTTGCGGAGCAGCTTTTTGAACATCGTCGTGCTGACGCCCTCGTCCTGGGGGATCGCCAGCGTCGCGCGCTGCCGGATCACGATCCCGAGCGCTGAGGTCACTGCGGCGGCAAGGGCCAGCAGAACAACGACCCACTCGGGCATGAATCTCCTTCGCGTTCGGTGTGCGACTGGTCTTCGGGATACCCAATCACACCGCGAAGGCTCGTCTAGGGTTTGGCGGGTGAACTCCGAGGGCGTCCTCGACGGCAAGGTTGCCATCGTCACCGGGACCAGCCGCGGCGTCGGCGTTGGGATCGCGCACGAACTGCTGCGCGCAGGCGCAACCGTGGTCGGCTGTTCGCGGTCCACCCTCGACACGCTCCCCGGCGCAGACCAGAACGACGAATGGCTGCAGCGCAGCGCTCAAATGCGTTGCGATCAAGGCGATTTCCGGGCCATCGACGCCATGGTCACCGAGGTGGCGGACACCTACGGGCGGATCGACATCCTCGTCAACAACGCGGGCGGCACGGTGCCGACGCCCGCGGTCGAGGACGTTCCGCCGCTGGTCAGCAAGATCCAGGGCGCCCCGCCCGCCGACGACGACTTCGAGCGCACCGCCCTGTTTCACGCGTTCGCCGTTCAGATGAACCTGATCAGCCCGCTGTGGTTCGCCCTTCGCGTCTACCGGCAGATGCGCACCCAGGACGGTGTCGGCTCGATCATCAACATCTCCAGCGGGGCCGGACATCCGGCGGGCTCGCCGACCCTGGTGTCCTACGGCGCGGCGAAGGCGGGCCTCAACCACCTCACCCGGTCGCTGGCCGAGGAGTGGGGGCCACATGCGCGGGTCAACAGCCTGGCGCTCGGGCCGACGATGACCGAGAACTTCCGCGCGATCGTGCTTCCGAAAG
>DATEIG010000354.1:0-7172 GCA_035279185.1 Mycobacterium sp. | reverse complement strand
GCAACGGTAACGCTCAAGAGCGGGCGACCTCGACCATCTCGAAGTCCGACTTGGCCGCGCCGCAGTCCGGGCAGCTCCAGTCGTCGGGGATGTCGTCCCACCGCGTGCCCGGCGCGATGCCGTCCTCCGGCCAGCCCTTCTCCTCGTCGTACTCGAATCCGCACTGGACGCAGACGAACAGCTTGTAGTCACTCACTTGTTCACTCCTATCGTTTCGAAGTCGACCTTCTCGCGTACTGCACAGTCGGGGCAGCACCAGTCGTCGGGGATGTCGCTGAAAGCCGTGCCCGCGGGAAACCCTTCGCGCGGAGCGCCTTTCGTCTCGTCGTAGACGTAGTCGCAGCCGGGGCACCGGTAGGCGGTCATGCTGTGACCCCGTACTGCGCCAGCACCTTGTCACGCACGCGCGGGTGGACGTTCACCCTGCTGATGTCGCCGTCGTAGTGGTCGAGCACCCGGTGGTCCATCACCTTGCGCCACAGCGGCGGGAAGTACGTCAGCGCGATCATCGACGCGTAGCCGCTGGGCAGGTTCGGTGCGCCGTCCATACTGCGCAGCGTCTGGTAGCGCCGGGTCGGGTTGGCGTGGTGATCGCTGTGGCGCTGCAGGTGGTACAGGAACAGGTTGGTCACGATGTGGTCGGAGTTCCAGCTGTGCACCGGCGCGCAGCGCTCGTAGCGGCCGCTCTCGGTCTTCTGCCGCATCAGGCCGTAGTGCTCCAGGTAGTTGACGGTCTCCAGCAGGGTGAAGCCGAACACCGCGGAGATGAGGATGTACGGGATCAGCGCGAGCCCGAACACCGCGATCAGCGCGCCGTAGAGCACCGCCGACATCGCCCACGCGTTGAGCACGTCGTTGGACCAGTGCCACTTGCTCTTGCCGGCCCGGTCGAGCCGCTTGGCCTCGAGCTCCCACGAGGACTTCAGGCTGCCCCACACGCTGCGCGGCAGGAACTCCCAGAAGGTCTCGCCGAAGCGGGCCGACGCGGGATCCTCCGGAGTGGCGACCCGCACGTGATGGCCGCGGTTGTGCTCGATGTAGAAGTGGCCGTACAGCGTCTGCGCCAGCGTGACCTTGCTCAGCCACCGCTCGAGTTCGTCCTTCTTGTGCCCCATCTCGTGCGCGGTGTTGATGCCCACCCCTCCGAGCACCCCCACCGACAACGCGAGGCCGATCTTCGCGGGCCAGCCCAGCCCGCCGTCGAAGCCGAGCCAACCCAGGTCGGACGCGGTGAACAGGTACGCGCCGAGGATGACACTGGCGTACTGGAACGGGATGTAGATGTAGGTGCAGTAGCGGTAGTACCTGTCGTTCTCCAGCCGCTCCATCACCTCGTCCGGCGGGTTCTGCCCGTCGGGCCCGAACCGCAGGTCCAGCGCGGGCAGCAGGACGTACAGCAGGATGGGGCCGATCCAGAACGGCACCTGCGCCGCCGCGTGCCAGCCCCACTGGTTGAGCCCCCACACCAGCGGCAGCATCACGAACAGGGCGGTCGGGGCGATGAGCCCCATCAGCCACAGGTACCGCTTCTTGTCCCGCCACTGGTCGATCTCGAGTTGTGTCAGTGCGCCATTGCTCTCGGTCATACACTTGACTATAGGACCGGATTTGTCGCCTGTCTAGACATAGAGGGCATTTTTGTAAAGCGTGTAGGCCGTCGTTAGTGAATCTGACGACGGTTTCGTGCGATTTGCGTCGCCAGATTCACCTTTGACGTCGGTTAGGGCGCCGGCACCTCAGACGCTTCGCGCCGGCCAAGTACCGAGTGGCGTCGGCCGTACAGGAAGTAGATGGCCACGCCGGCCGCCATCCAGATCAGGAAGCGGATCCAGGTCAGCGCCGTCAGGTTCACCATCAACCAGACGCACGCCAGGATCGCCGCGATCGGAAGCCACGGCACCAGCGGAACGCGGAAACCCCGCTTGAGGTCGGGCCGCGAGCGTCGCAGCACGATCACTCCTGCCGACACCAGCACGAAGGCGAACAGCGTGCCGATGTTCACCATCTCCTCGAGCTTGCCGATCGGGAACACCGAGGCCGCGACCGCGACCAGAACGCCGACGAGGATCGTGATGCGCACCGGCGTGCCGTGCCGCCCCGTCTTGGCCATCGACCGCGGCAGCAGACCGTCGCGGCACATCGCGAACAGCACGCGCGTCTGGCCGAGCACGAGCACGATGACGACGGTCGTCAGGCCCGCCAGCGCGCCGATCGAGATCACCTTGGCCGCCCACGTCACACCGTTCTCGGTGAAGGCCGTCGCGAGGTTGGCGCCCTCGCCCTTGAGTTCGGTGTAGTGCACCATCCCGGTCAGCACCACGGCGACGGCGACATACAGCACGGTGACGATCGCCAGCGAGCCGAGAATGCCCCGCGGGATGTCGCGCTGCGGGTTCTTGGTCTCCTCGGCGGTGGTGGCGACGATGTCGAATCCGATGAACGCGAAGAACACGATCGACGCGCCTGCCAGCAGGCCGTACCAGCCGTAGTTGCTGCCCTCGGCTCCTGTCATCAGCGACAGCAGCGACTGCTCGGCGCCCGAGTCGCCGCCGGATTCCGCGGGCGGGATGAACGGCGAGTAGTTCGACGCCTTGATGTAGAACGCGCCGACGGCCACCACGAGCAGCACGACAGCGACCTTGATCACGGTGATGACCAGGCTCACCTCGGCCGACAGCTTGGTGCCCCACGCGAGGATCGCGGTGACGAAGGCGATGATGAGCAGCGCGCCCCAGTCGAGCTCGAGGCCGCCGAGTTGCATTGTGCCGCCGCCGAATCCGAACACCGTGCCGAGATAGCTCGACCAGCCCTTGGCGACGACGGCCGCGGCCACCGCGAACTCCAGTATCAGGTCCCACCCGATGATCCACGCGATGAACTCGCCGAAGGTCGCATACGAGAACGTGTATGCGCTGCCCGCGACCGGCACCGTGGAGGCGAACTCGGCGTAGCAGAGCGCGGCCAGCCCGCAGGCAATCGCGGCGAGGACGAACGATATCGAGATGGCGGGCCCGGTGATGCCGCCCGCAGTGGAGGCGGTGATGGTGAAGATGCCCGCGCCGATCACCACCGAGACACCGAACACGGTCAGGTCCCACCAGTTGAGGTCTTTGTGTAATCGGGTGGACGGCTCGTCGGTATCGGCAATTGACTGCTCAACAGACTTCGTTCGCCAAGCCATCGGGCATCCTTCCTGGACTTCGTGACCGGAATCTAACGGATACCCCGACGACGGATGAGGGAAAAGCGGGGACGGGTACTGTCGGCGTCAATGGGGCGGAACGGGGCGCACGCTGTCGTCATCGGGGCCAGCATCGCGGGGCTGTGCGCCGCGCGGGTGCTGTCCGACTTCTACGACCGGGTCACGCTGTACGAGCGCGACGACCTTCCCGCCGGGCCCGCCAACCGAACCGCGGTGCCGCAGGGCAGACACGTCCACCTGCTGATGGCGCGGGGCGCCGCCGAACTCGAGTCGCACTTTCCCGGTCTGCTCGACGACATGGTCGCCGCGGGCGTGCCGATCCTGGAGAACAGGCCCGACTGCATCCATTTCGGCGCGGCGGGCCACGTGCTGGGAACGACGCGTGAACTGCACGACGAGTTCACCGCATACGTGCCCAGCAGGCCGCACCTGGAGTGGCAGATCCGCCGCAGGACCGCCGCGATCCCCAACGTCGAGATCGTGCACGCCGGTGTCAGGGAGCCGGTCTTCGATGCAGTGGCCCAGCGGGTGACGGGGCTGCTGTTGGACACCGGTGACGAGGTGTCGGCCGATCTCGTCGTCGATACCGCGGGCCGTGGTACCCGACTGCCGGTGTGGTTGGAGCAGTGGGGTTTTGACCGCCCGCCCGAGGCGACCGTCGACGTCGGTATCAGCTACGCCTCGATTCCCCTGCGCATCCCCGACGGCCTGATCGCCGAGAAGGTCGTCGTGGCAGGCGCACACAGGGATCAGCCGCTCGGGCTCGGCATGCTCTGCTACGAGGACGGCATCTGGGTGCTGACCACGTTCGGCGTCGCCAAGGTCGAACCGCCGCACGACTTCGCCGCGATGTGTGACCTCGCGGACGCGATCGTGCCGCCGCATCTCGCCGCGGCGATCCGGCAGGCCGAACCGATCGGCGACGTGGCGTTCCACAAGTACCCGACGAGCCGCTGGCGCCGGTATCACAAGCTCGAGCGTTTCCCGCTCGGCATCCTGCCGTTCGGCGACGCGGTCGCCAGTTACAACCCCACGTTCGGCCAGGGCATGACGATGACCTCGCTGCAGGCCGGCCACCTGCACCGCGCGCTCGAGGCGCCGGAAGCCGACCGCGCCGCGACGTTCAACGCCGCGACGGCGAAGTCGACTTTCCCGGTGTGGACGATGAACGCGATCGGCGACCTGGTCATGCACCGCGCCTCGGGGCCGGCGCCGTGGTGGTACCGGCCGGTCGGCGGGCTCTTCGATCAGTTCCTCGGGGCCGCGGAGACCGATCCCGTTCTCGCCGAATGGTTTCTGCGGAGGTTCAGCCTGCTCGACAGCCTCTACATGGTTCCGTCGATGAGGTTGGTCGGCCGCACCATCAAACACAACATGGCGTTGTTCATGGCCGAGAAGCGGGCGGCTCGGTCCTCGGTGTCCGATCGAGATCTGGTTCCAGGTAGATGACCGCGGCGGTCGGTACCGCCGCACGGATCGCCTCCTCGGCCGCGTCGATGGTGCGCGCGACGGTGACCAGGTCGGCCGACGGCGGGAGCGCGATCTTCGCGCCGACGAGCATCTCCTCGGGACCGAGGTACTGCGACCGCAGGTGAATGACGCGGTCGACGTTGTCGGTCCCTTCGAGCGCCGAACGGATTGCGCTGTCCTCGTCCCGCGTCGCACCCTCGCCGATCAGCAGGCTGTGCATCTCGACCATCAGCACCACGGCGATGGCGCCCAGCAGCAGCCCGATTGCGATCGTGCCGACGCCGTCCCACACCGGGTCGCCGGTGAGCATCGTCAGCCCGACGCCGACCAACGCGAACAGTAGGCCGACGAGCGCACCCGAGTCCTCCAGCAGCACCACCGGCAACTCCGGGTTGCGCGATGCCCGGATGAAACGCCACCAGCTGCCGGATCGCTTCAGCGGCCGCGACTCTTTGACCGCGGTGCGAAAGCTGTAGCCCTCCAGCGCGATTGCCACGACAAGGATCGCGATGGCCACGATCGGCGACGTCAGCTCCTCGGGATGCGAGATCTTGTGATAGCCCTCGTAGAGCGCGAACACCGAGCCGAGTGTGAACAGGACAAGCGCCACCACGAACGAGTAGAAGAAACGGCTTCTGCCGTAGCCGAACTGGTGCAGCCGGTCGGCTTCCTTGCGCGACTGCCGCTGGCCGAGCAGCAGCAGTCCCTGGTTGCTGGTGTCGGCGACGGAGTGCACCGACTCGGCCAGCATCGACGAACTGCCGGTGATCAAGAACCCGACGAACTTCGCCACCGCGATGCCCGCATTGGCGAGCAGCGCCGCGACAATCGCCCTGGTGCTGCCTTCGGCCGACAACTCAGATCCCCACGGTCGCCCGGAACAGCTTCGTCGGGCTCTGCGCCACCAGTCGGATCGGTCCGTCGTCGGCCGACACCCAGGCCGCCGCACCGCGTTCCAACGTCACCACGCTCGATTTCGCGTGCACGACCACCGAACCCTCGGCGCACAGCAGGATCTGTGGGCCGTCGTGCCGCGACGGCGCGTCGATCTCGTGGCCCAGCAGGTCGTTGTCGATCCCGAGCACCGACACCGAGAACTCCGGCGCAGGCGTCTCGTAGACCGTTTCCATGCCGTCGTCGAACGTATCTGGGCGAAGCGCCTTTTCGGCGGCGGGCGTGAAGTCGAGCACCCGCAGCAGCTCGGGCACGTCGACGTGTTTGGGCGTGAGTCCGCCGCGAAGAACGTTGTCGGAGTTGGCCATCACCTCGATACCCACCCCGTGCAGGTATGCGTGCAGGTTTCCCGCGGGCAGATAGATCGCCTCGCCCGGCCGCAGGGTCAACCGGTTCAGCAGCAGCGAGGCCAGCACGCCCGCGTCACCGGGGTAGCGCTCCCCCAGCTCGAGCACTGTCTTCGCCTCGGCCGCGAACTGCTTTTCGCCGGACCGCACGTAGTTGATCGCGCCGTCGATGACGGCGGGGACCAGCACGTCGAGGTCCGGCTGCGGCGCGGTGATCCAGGTGGTGAACAGCGCGCGCAGACCGTCGGCGTCGGGCTGCCCCGCCAGCAGGTTGAGGTAGGGGTCGAGCTTGGAAACGGCAAGGGCGCGCATCAGTTTCACCGATTCGGCGGCGGGCCGGAACCCCGCGAGCGCTTCGAAGGTGTCGACCGCGACCAGCAGTTCGGGTTTGTGGCTGCGGTCGCGGTAGTTGCGGATCGGCGACGTCACCGGAATGCCGAGCCGGTCTTCGCGGGCGAAGCCCTCGACGGCCTGCTCCGCGCTGGGGTGAGCCTGAAGCGACAGCGGCTCCTCGGCGGCGAGCACCTTCATCAGGAACGGCAGCGTGTCGCCGAAACGCTGGCACACCGGCATGCCCAGCTGCCCCTCGGGATCGGCGCGGACAGCGTCCAGCAGCGACTCGTCGCCGTCGTCGGACTCCAGGAACGCAGGATCGCCGGGATGGGCGCCGAACCACAGCTCGGCCTCGGGATGCGCTGTGGGGCTTGGCCTTCCGGTGAAGTCAGCGATCGCTGTCCGTGAACCCCAGGCATAGGTCCGCAGTGCTCCTCGTAGCAGGTTCACTCGCCTATCCTCGAACCAGTCGCAAGTAGGTGGCCGCCATCTCGAGTCGAACGGCCAACATCGCCAATTGCTGCTCCGGCCGCCCCGTCCGCACCGGAGCCTCGCCGACATCGGGTACGTCCTCCGCGCCGACGACGTCGACGTCGTCGAGGCCGGCGACCCGGGCCGTCACCACCGCGCGCTCCGCGTCGAGCGTCAGCGCAATGGTCCTGGCCCGCTCGGGCAGCGGCCCGTCGAGCTCGTCGTCGTGGAACAGAGCGGACTCGCGATCGGCCTCGGTCTGCGCGCCGAATCCGGTGCGCAGCGCCACGATTGCGTCGGCGAGGCCGACGGCGGCGACGTCGCGGTGCCCGATCCGGAGCATGGCCGCCCCACCGTGGCGGGCCAACGCCAGCGTCGCCGCGTTGTCACCCGCC